>CAMVIL010000102.1 GCA_947167535.1 uncultured Ruminococcus sp.
CGGCGATCAGGGTATGATGTTCGGCTACGCCTGCAACGAGACCCCCGAGCTCATGCCGCTGCCTGTTTCTCTGGCACACAAGCTGGCTAAGAAGCTGACCGACGTCCGCAAGTCCGGCGAGCTTACATATCTCCGCCCCGACGGCAAGACTCAGGTCACCGTAGAGTACGGCGAAGACGGCAAGCCCAAGAGAGTTGACACCATCGTCATCTCCACCCAGCACGACGAGGACGTTACCCTCGAGACCATCCGCGAGGACATGATCGCACACGTTGTAAAGCCGGTGGTTCCCGCTGAGCTTCTCGACACTGAGACCAAGTATTTCATCAACCCCACAGGCAGATTCGTTATCGGCGGACCTCACGGCGACAGCGGTCTGACCGGCAGAAAGATAATCGTTGACACCTACGGCGGAGCAGGCAGACACGGCGGCGGCGCATTCTCTGGCAAGGATCCCACGAAGGTAGACCGCTCTGCGGCTTACGCTGCCCGCAAGGTAGCCAAGAACATCGTAGCAGCAGGTCTTGCCGACAGATGCGAGGTACAGCTTGCTTACGCTATCGGCGTGGCTTCCCCCGTTTCCGTAAGAGTTGACAGCTTCGGCACAGGCAAGGTTTCCGATGCCAAGCTTTCCGACGCGGTAGCTAAGGTGTTCGACCTTCGTCCTTCCGCTATCATCAAGGAGCTTGACCTCAGAAAGCCTCAGTACAAGCAGCTTGCAGCTTACGGTCACATGGGTCGCGAGGAGCTGGGCGTTAAGTGGGAGCTCACTGACAAGACCGATGCTCTTATCGCAGCAGTAAACGGCTGATAGATGAAACTTCTGTTTCTGGGCGACGTCGTCGGCGAGGCTGGAGTCGTAATTCTCGAGCAGCGGCTGTATAAGCTCAAGCGAAAGTATGAGATAGACTTCACCATAATAAACGGCGAGAATTCGGCGATAGGCAACGGAGTCTCCGAGCAGTCCTTCAGGCGGCTGATACAGCTGGGCGCCGATGTTGTGACAGGCGGCAACCATTCCTTCCGCAGGCAGGGTTCGGGGCAGCTCCACGACGACACCGAAGCGCTGCTGCGCCCCGCAAATTACCCCGACGGTGTGTCGGGCAGGGGAGTGTACGTGGCAGACCTCTTCCCCGTGAAGATTGCGGTGGTGAACCTGATGGGAGTCGTCGGTCTGGAACCCCTTGAGAATCCCTTCTTTGCCATAGACAGGATAATCGCCGACCTTGATACTCCGAATATATTCGTGGATATCCACGCCGAGGCCACCAGCGAGAAAAAGGCGCTGGGCTACTACCTCGACGGCAGGGTGACAGGCGTTTTCGGCACCCATACACACGTTCAGACCGCCGACGAGCAGGTACTTTCGGGCGGTACCGCGTACATCACCGACGTCGGTATGTGCGGACCCGAGCATTCGGTGCTGGGGGTAGACCGCGATATCGTCATCGAAAAGCTGAAATACCACACTCCCGTGAAGTTCGAGCCTGCCGACGGTGCGGCTTTCATAAACGGCGTTGTGGTGGATTTCGACGAAAAGACGGGCAGAGCACGCTCGATAGAGCGTATTCTCGAAC
Organism: uncultured Ruminococcus sp.; assembly: GCA_947167535.1. Classification (GTDB taxonomy): domain Bacteria; phylum Bacillota; class Clostridia; order Oscillospirales; family Ruminococcaceae; genus YE71. Next base: position 1,578 of record CAMVIL010000102.1, read on the forward strand.
GCTGATATGATTATGACCCTCGCGTGGGACGTCACGCGGGGGTCAATTTGTTAAATTTCGCTCAGACTATTGAAAAATTATGAAAAGTGTGGTATAATATCTTTACAGCACGTCGGACAGACGGGCTGTGCAACAGTAATATCGACATACGCAGCAAACGTTCTTCTAATCTTCGGAGGTATCACTATGGAAATACTGAAAGTATCATCACGTTCCGTACCTAATTCTGTTGCGGGTGCTATCGCGGGGGTTGTGCGCGACAGCGGTCAGGTCGAAGTCCAGGCAGTCGGCGCAGGCGCCGCCAATCAGGCGATTAAGGCGATAGCCATTGCGCGGGGATATCTGGCTCCGGTGGGCATTGATATGATATGCGTGCCCGCATTCACAACCATCACTATCGGCGAGGAGGAGCGTACAGCTATCAAGCTGATATGCGAACAGCGCTGATACAGGCATACGTCGGAAAATATCGGGCGGGCGCTAGGGCGTCCGCCTCAGCTTTGGGATCGACTGCAAAGGGGGAGCTATGGAAAGGATAGTGACCTGCGAGGGTCTTACAAAAGAATACGGCGCTTTTCCCGCGCTCTCGGGGCTCACACTCTCTCTTTACGGCGGCAGAGTCGTGGCGGTGACGGGGGATTCGGGCAGCGGGAAGACTACCTTCCTCAAGCTGCTGGCGGGTCTTGTGAAGCCCAGCAGAGGCAGCGTCCTCGTCTGCTGCGACAGTATTAATGTATACAGCCGCGAGGTCACGGCGTATCTTCCCGACAGGGATTTCCTCTCGGGCAGCCTCACCCCCGAAAAGGCGGCGGAGCTGTATTCGAGGTACTTCGATGATTTTGACAAGGCAGCTGCACTCAGGCTGCTGAGCGAATGCAATATAGATATCGCCAAGCGGCTGGGGAGAATGTCGCGGGGTATGCGGGCTGCGGTGCAGCTTGTGATGATACTCTGCAGGCAGGCTAGACTGTATCTGCTGGACGAGCCCTTCGCGGCGCTTGACGGAGATATGGCTCGGATACTTGCGGCGCGGGCAAGGGAACTTGCCGACGGCGGCGCCTGCGTGGTAGAGACCGCGCACAAGACCTCCGAGCTGACCCTTCCGCCCGATGACGTGCTTCTGCTGCGCTCGGGCAGTGCGCTGGATTACGGCGCTGCGGGGGAGGTGTCGGAAGATTGCTGAGAAAGTTTATCAAGGACGACATTAAGGATATGTTCATACGGTTCCTGCCCCCTGCGCTGACGCTGATGATAGTCGCAATGCTCAGCGCTCTGTGCATCGGCAAGATGGGCAGCGACCTCGACGATACAGCGTCTAAAGTGGTGGATGTTCTGGACAAGGTTTATGTCGTGTGCCAGCGGGTCCTGCTGGTGACGGCTCTGCCTGCAGCACTCATGAGGGTACGCAGGACTCTTGTGGGCGATGAAGCGGTGTTCTGGGCGGGCGTCCCCGCAAGACCCTGGAAGCATATCGTCAGCAAGAGCATCGCGGCGTTCCTGCTGTTCCTGCTGTCGGCAGCAATGTACGGCACGGCTCGGCTTGCGTACCTGCGATTCGTCGCCGACGGTATCTACGCCAAGACTGCATTTTACACCATAAGCTCAGACCCCGCGCTGTTTGTCAGAAACACGCTGATGACAGGCGCGATACTGCTGTTTTCCATGCTTTGCGTGCAGAAGATATTCATAGGCTCGGCGGTGTTCTGCCTTCCGATGCGAAGCCCCAGAGCTGCAATGTGGCTGACGACGGTCACGGCGGTGCTGGTGCTGGCTGGAATGTACGTCGCGGGCTTCTCCGCAATCAGCAGGCTCGACCTCTTCTCAATAAGCGAGAGCTCGGCGCAGCTGCTGATATACAGCTACGGCTGTGCTTTCTTCGGCGTGATGTCGCTGGTGCTGACAGTCGCCGATACCCTGCTGCTCTCGAAGCGTGCGGAGTACTGACATGAGCATCGATGCGGTCTTGTGCCGCTTGCTATAAATATACAGATGGAGATTCAATATGAAGATAGTACACTTCTTTACGATACTTTTCGGCAAGCTTATGGTAAAGCTGCTGAAGCTCGCAGGACGTGACGCGGGCAACCTGCCGGGACTTGTGCTGTGGACCTTCAACCATAATTATCTTAAGGCGTTCAAGATAGACTGCCCGATAATCGCGGTGACGGGAACCAACGGCAAGACCTCTACCACCAACTTCTTAAACCGCATATTCGCCGAGCTGCCCGCTAAGGACGGCGGCAAGGTGAAGGTCATCACCAATATGCAGGGCAACAACCTCGATACCGGCATCGGCTCGATGCTGCTCAAATACTGCGACATGAAAGGCAGGGTGGAAGCCGACTATCTCGTGCTCGAGGTGGACGAGTCCCACGTTCCCGTTATCTTCCGTCAACTGCCTCTGGAGACTCTCGTGATACTCAATTTCTTCCGCGACCAGCTCGACCGCAACGGCGAAGTGGAGACCCTTATCCTCAAGGTCAAGGGCTTCCTCGAGACCTACGAGGGCAACCTGATACTCAACGCCGACGACCCCAACGTTGCGCGTCTCGGCTCGGCTAACCCTAAGAACAAGAACGTGCATTATTACAGCGTCGAGAAGTACGAGGGCGCTACCGCTGAACTTTATGAGGCGGGCGAGGGCAGATTCTGTCCCGACTGCGGCGAGACCCTTGTCTACGACTACTACCAGTACTCCCACATCGGACGCTTCCGCTGTCCGGGCTGCGGCTTCGGCGAGATAACCCCCGAAGTGCAGATAACAGGCCTCGACTTCGAGAACTCCGCCTTCGAGATAGAGGGCGAGCGCTATACCACAAAGCATACCGGCATCTATCACCTCTACAACCTCTCGGCGGTGTACCTCGCTGCTAAGCTTTACGACATCGACCATCAGATAGTCCATAAGGTCTTCGAGAACTTCGAGGTCAACAACGGCAGACTGGAACAGTTCGAGCTGGGCGGCTCGTCTCTGCTTCTGAACCTCGCCAAGAACCCCGTCGGCGCCAACATGACTCTCCGCCTGCTCAATCAAGACAAGCGGGATAAGGAACTGCTGTTCGTCCTCAACGACAACGTGGCGGACGGTCTCGACGTTTCGTGGATATGGGACATCAACTTCTCCATATTCAACGGCGTTACCCGCGTGGTCACCAGCGGCACCCGCGCCTACGACATCGCGATACGCATAAAATGCTCGGGCTACGACCCCGATAAGATAACCGTCCTGCCCGACCTCGACGCGGCGGCGGCGGAGATATTCAAAAACGAAGGCGTCAAGTACGGCATCGCCAACTACACCGCGATACAGCCGACCCGCGGCGCTCTGAAACGCTACATCGTCAGCAAGGGAGGTAAGGCGTGATGAAAACTATCAAGCTTCTGCATATGTATCCCAACGTCCTTGACCTCTACGGCGACAGCGGCAACGTTGAGGTGCTGAAGTACCGCTGCGCTCAGCGCGGCATAGAGCTTGAGGTGCACCAGCACCTTATGGACAAGCCCGACGATATCGACTTCTCCTCGATGGATATAATCTATCTCGGCGGCGGCGCCGACTACGAGCAGCAGCTTCTCGCCGACGACCTCATGGGCTGCAAGGACAGGGTGAAGGCGGCATACGACGCGGGAGTTTTCCTGCTGATGATATGCGGCGGCTACCAGCTGCTGGGGCAGTACTACAAGGACTCTAACGGCGAGGAGATACCGGGCCTCGGGCTCTTTTCCTACCACACCGAAGCCTCACGCAACAAGCGCAACCGCTGCATCGGAAACATCGTGGTGGAGACTTCTCTTCTCGGCGAGCCTTACAAGGTCATAGGCTTCGAGAATCACGGCGGTCAGACCACCGACGTGGCGACTCCCTTCGGCAAGGTGCTCTGCGGCAACGGCAACTGCTGGTCCAGCGAGACTGAAGGCTACTGCGAGGAGCGTGTCATCGCGACCTATCTTCACGGCCCCCTGCTGTCTAAGAATCCGAAGCTTGCGGACTACGTAATTTCCAAGTGTCTGGAGCGCCGCGGCGAGCCCTCGGAGCTTACAGAACTCAACGATAAACTGGAGCAGGAATGCCGCGAAATGCTGTTTTCGCGTCTTTTGAATAAATAATGACAAAAAATTAAATTTCCCCTGTCAGACCTTGACAAGCCTATGGCGGGGTGATATAATAATAGTGTTGTGATGTGTGCGGGCAATAGTCCGTGCATTTCATCGAGGTGTGGCTCAGTTTGGTAGAGCGCTTCGTTCGGGAC
>CAMVIL010000103.1 GCA_947167535.1 uncultured Ruminococcus sp.
CGGAGCAGCTGGGAGCAGACGGTGTGGTGGCAAAGCCGCTCAACGCCGCCGAGATAGTCGGCATCATCAACGGCTGATACAAAAAGGCAATACCGTTTTTCGGGCGGTATTGCCTTGATTTTTTATGTTGGTCGCTCACTTTTTCCTAAGCTCCGCAAGCGCCATGTAGTGCAGGATATCAAACTCCTCGGGAGCGGTGCGCTCAAGCATCGCCTTGTGCTCGGCTTCCCAGCTTGTAAGCTGCTCCTCGCTCAGCGAAGCCCCGACACCTCGGCAGGCTTTCATCCTGCCGTGCCAGCTCTCCCGCGTGAAATGGACGTTCAGCTTACGCTCGGTGCTGAAAACAGGCTCGAAATGCTCCCTCACCTCGTCGGGTATGTATATCGGGTGCATAGTCTCCCCGCAGCCCGACCAGTCGGGATTGTACCTGAGCGCCAGCTTTTCGCTCTCGCCCGCGATGGCGTCCTCAAAGGGCAGCCACGCCATGTAAAGCACCAGCAGTCTGCCGCCTGTTTTGAGTATCCGCGAGAACAGCGGCGCTGTCACCTTGTGGTCGAAGTACCAGAAGCACTGGCAGGCGGTGAGGACGTCGAAGCTCCCGTCGGGGAAGCTGAGCTTTTCGGTGGGGCAGACGAGATAGTCTATCTCCATGCCCCGCTCCTCGGCGAGCCGTCGGGCCTGCTCTATCTGCTCTCCCGAGATGTCGGTGCCCGTCCACTTCGCGCCGAAGCGGTACATATTCCGCGGGAGCACGCCTGTTCCCGTACCCACGTCCAGCACCCGCTGACCGTCCACGCAAAGCCCCCGCGAGGTCACGGCTTTGTAGAACTCCTCGGGATAGATGTCTCTGTATCTTGCATAGTCGGCGGACGTCCTGCCCCAGTCAAAGGGCTTGCCGCCGTCTATCCTGCTGTCTGTGATGTCCATAGTTGTCTCCTTTTAGTCAGCGGTAGCTTCCGTTCTTTTTCTTGAAGTCCACCTTGTTTTGGTACATTTTCTCGTCAGCCGATTCCAGCACCTGCTCGGCGGTGTCGGAGAGTCCTGAGCGTTCCGACATACCGCCTGCCATGGAATAGCGCTCCCACGGCTGCCTGTCGGTGCGGGCGTCCTCCTGCTCGAAACGCGATACCGCCTGCCCGAAGAGCCTGTCTCTGTCGGTGAAGTCGTTGCCTGTCAGCAGTACCGCAAACTCGTCGCCGCCTATCCTGAACACATTCTCCCTGCCGAAGACATCAAAGAGGATACCGCAGCACCCCTTGATGTAGGAGTCGCCTTCCTTATGACCGAAGCTGTCGTTTATGTATTTCAGATTGTTGATGTCGAACACCGCCGCCGCGAAAGGCTTGGGACTTTTGTCCAGAGTCTCCGACGCTCTGTTGAAGGCGGCCTTGTTGCCCGCGCCCGTCAGGGCGTCCTTGTAGGCTTTGACGCTGATCTGACCCAGCTTCTCGTCCTTCTCCCTGATGTCGTTCTCGGCCTTGACCAGATTCTTCATGTATAGCAGGTTGTTCTTCATAAAGACGATGAACACATGATAGATGTCCTCGATCTCGTCGCCTGTGTGTATGTTCAGTTCTTCCATAATGCGGATGTTGTTCTCATGATCCGACGCCGTCTCGTAGGAGAACTTGTCGGTGGTGCGCTTCATGGTGGTGAGAGGTCCCGAGATCCTGCGCTCCACGATGTAGATGTCGAACAGCAGGATAACTATGACCGCAATGAGCAGGAGCACCAGTATCTCCGAGACGAACTTGATATCCTCGCGGTGGAGTTGTTCTATCGAGAAGTCGACGCAGGCATGGCACTGATAATTGCCGTCGCTGTCGAACATGGGACGGCAGTAGGTCAGCAGGTAGCCGTCCTCGGTGTCGCCGGTCATGGCGGGAACAGGTCTGCCTGCCGTGAGGTCGTCGATACGTTCCTGAAAAGCGTCGTCGAGCTTGTATATGTCCCCGGGAGAGTCCGCGTCCAGCGCGCCCTCCTCGCTGTCGAGGTCGAAAATAACTATGGCGCCGTCGGGCTTAATGCGGTAGACGTACATATACAGCACATCAGGGTAGTTGTTCTTCAGATCGTAAAGTCTGTTCAGTATGCGGTTGTATTCCTCCGAATCAAAGTTCTCCTCGAGATAGAGGTCGGTCTTGTTGGGGTCTATCTCCGTCGCCATGAGGTTCGTGACCCCCTCGCCCATGCGGGAGTAGTCCTGTATCATACGCCGGCGGAATCTCATGAACACGGTGGAGCCTACCAGTATCAGAAGCAGAAGTATGCTTGAGATGAACAGCATCGGCAGACGGAAAGAGACCGATCTGAACCACTTTATTGACTTGTATTTCTTCAAGGTCATCTCTCCCTGTCTTATGGCGTGTCAGCCGTTGTAGTCGTAGAATATGCGGTCGGGCACTCGGCCGAGGTCTTTCCTGTCCCCGAATGCCGCCTTTATGAGAGCTCCGGTGTCCCCTCACTCTCCCTCAAACGGCGGCCCGTCCGAGCTTCCGTCGGAATAGTCGATCGTAACGTTCGGCTGTACGTTGTAGACAAACCGGCAGAAACATATCCCGCACCCGCTGTCCTCCACCGAGTAGCCCTCCAGCAGTACCCCGCGGCAGAGAAGCTCGTCGCCCAGAAAAATCGGGGTCGCACGGTACAGCACGTGGTTGCCTGTCTTTCTGATGTAACTTGCCGTCTGGTTCTCTATCGGGAGCATTCCCTGAGTGTTCATGTAGCGGGTGCCTGTTATCAGATTGTCTTCGTTGGCATTCTCGCCTGTCAGCTGGAACCCTATCAGATGACAGCGGTTGTAGAGGTAGTTGCCGTCGATGCCGGCGTACTTCACCGTCTGCCAGCCGCTGGGCTTTATCATTCCGATGGGGCCGCGCTCTTCCGTCGGCATCAGATCATTTCCGATACAGCTGACAGCCGCGCCGCATCTGCCCAGCTCGTCCAGTTTTGAGTAGCTCTCGTATGATTCGGTGATGATGTCGTCGGAGGTGAAAAACGGGAAGTTGCCGTTGACCTCGACATAGGGTTTCCCTGAGTATGTCGGGATATCCGCATAGTCAAAGCTCGCGGACACGGCGGGGAGAGGGAATGAGCGGTAGCTGTTGGTGCTGTTGTCGGTAGAATACGGTGCACTGTTCAGTATCACTGTCGCAAAGATCGACAGCAGTACCATGACCGCCACCGTAACAGCTATCTTGAGCTTTCTCATTGCCTGATCACCTGCCTCGGAAAAATTCTTTACTCTATATTATAGCACATTATCATAAGATAGTCAAATAGATGATGACTGAGTTTTTAAGATTTTTTGATATTTTCTCACAAAAATAATTGACAAATTCTTCGGTTTGTGGTATAATGTGTTTTAGGGCGAGATGCCCTATTAAAAATATTGCAATAATTACTACACAGAGAGGTATAAATATTATGAAAAGACTTGTTACAAGAAGTGATTTTGACGGTCTGGTTTGCGCAATGCTGCTCAAGGAGCAGGGACTTATCGAGGAGATAAAGTTCGTTCACCCCAAGGACGTGCAGGACGGCAAGATCGAGCTGAACGAGGACGATATTACCACCAACCTGCCCTTCGACAAGAGAGTCGGCATCGCCTTCGACCACCACGAGAGCGAGCTTATCAGAAACTCGCTGGACGACTATCTCGGAAAGTACATCATCGACGGCAACGCAAAGTCTGCTGCCCGCGTGGTGTATGATTACTACGGCGGCGACCTCGCCTTCACCCGCGTTTCCGAGGAGATAATGGAAGCCGTTGACAAGGGCGACAGCGCCGACTTCACCAAGGACGAGATACTCAACCCCAAGGGCTGGGTGCTGATGAACTTCTTGATGGACGCCCGCACGGGTCTGGGAAGATTCCACAATTTCCGCATCTCCAACTACGACCTCATGATGGAGCTCATCACCTACTGCGTAGACCACTCGGTATACGAGGTACTGGAGCTGCCCGACGTCAAGGAGAGAGTTGACCTCTACTTCGAGCAGCAGGAGCTCTTCAAGGAGCAGCTGAGGCGCATCACCAAGATACACGACAAGGTAGCTGTTATCGACCTGAGAAACGAGGAGACCATCTATGCGGGCAACCGCTTCATGGTATACGCGCTCTGGCCTGAGGTAGAGCTTTCGGTACACGTTGCGTGGGGCTTCAGAAAGCAGAACACGGCTGTCATGGTGGGCAAGTCCATCATCAACAGGAACTCTGACTTCAACATCGGCGAGCTCTGCCTGTCCTACGGCGGCGGCGGTCACGCCAACGCGGGCACCTGCCAGCTCGACAACGACAAGGTAGACGCCGAGCTCCCCATCATCATCGACAAGCTCAACGGCAAGATTCCCGTTTGATTCCGGACGCTGTGACATAATAATTCAAGCCTGACGGCGCACTTGCACTGTCAGGCTTTTTGTTATCTCTAAAGTTTCCCTCGCTTTGCCACCAGCTGCGCCACCGCTCCGGTGAAGGCTCCCGCCATACACCCGGCCAGCAGCAGAAACGGCGCATACCACAGCACCGCAGCCGTTTGCGTGACAGCCACCGCCGCCGCAAGCTGACCAGTATTGTGCAGCATCGCCCCGAATACGCTCGCCAGCCACATATTGTCCTCGCTTATCACTTTTCTGAGCAGCAGCATCCCCGCAATGCAGAGCACGCCCCCCGAAAGGCTGCCGTTCCCCGCGAACAGACCCGCAATGAGTATCCGCGCCAGCAGTATCAGCGAGGCTTCCCGCGCCGAGAGGGTGTAGACGGCGTACACCGTCACCACGTTCGCCAGCCCCAGCTTTATCCCCGGCACGGGGAAGGGGTAGGGTATCTGTGCTTCTATCGTGAAGAGTATCAGCGAGACCGCCGTCAGGAGTGCTCCTCTTGTCAGTCTTTTTACGTCCATATCCTCACCCCGCCCCATCGGTATCACGGTCGGTGTACTCTATCACCAGCCTGTTCGGCAGACAGATCATCGTAGCGCCCCCCGACAGCCTGCCGGTGTGTATGCAGACGTGGTCGGGGCAGTCGGCTTCTTTCATGTAGATGTCGCCGTCCTCTATGGCGATGACGTTCCGCCGACCCTCATACTCCACGATTATCTCGCGGTCGGATTCTTTCGAGAGGTCGAGGGTGTACAGCACCCTGCCGTCCTGTTTTATCACGACGGTGTCGCCGTGGGGGCGCTTGAGCATCACGACACATACCGCCGCCAGCAGAACGACCGCGCAGACCGCCGTTATGACGGCTTTTTTTCTTGTGAATGTCGGGGCGGTCATCGTGATATCACCTCTCGGGTGTAGTGGTTTTTGATGTCGGGCTCGAAGCTGTCGGAGACTCCCTCGGTGAGTATCATCCGCCTGTCGGAGGTTATCATTATCATCTCAAAATCCCCGCTTTCCCGCCAGAAGTCGGAAGCCTTCTCCTCGCCCATGACGAAGAGCGCAGTGGAGAGCGCGTCGCAGACCTTGCTCTCGTCTGCGATGACGGTGACGCTTTCAAGCCCGCTGTCGGCGGGTCTGCCTGTGGCGGGGTCGATTATGTGGCAGTAGCGGACGCCGTCCTGCTCGAAGTAACGCTCGTAGCTGCCGCTGGTGACCACCGAACACTCCCCCAGCGAGAGTGTCCCCGCCGTACCTTCGCCGAATGGGTCGCGGATAGATATCTTCCAGCTTTCGCCGTCCGGCTTTTCCCCGAAGGTCAGCACGTTCCCCCCGAGGTCTATCACCCCCGCGCCGACCCCCGCAGATCTGAGCTTCTCGGCGATAAGGTCGGCGGCGTAGCC
>CAMVIL010000104.1 GCA_947167535.1 uncultured Ruminococcus sp.
AGTGCTTCGTTCACGGCGCGATGTGCGTCAGCTTTTCGGGACGCTGCCTCATTTCGCAGTATCTGATAGGCAGAGACGCCAACCGCGGCGAGTGCGCTCAGCCATGCCGCTGGGGGTACCATCTGATGGAGGAAAAGCGCGAGGGCGAATTCTATCCGATATTCGAGGACGAGCGGGGGACTTTTATCTTGAACGCGAAAGACCTCTGCATGATAGACCACATAGACAAGCTCGCAGAAGCGGGCATTGACAGCCTGAAGATCGAGGGCAGGGCGAAGTCCTCCTACTATGTTTCGGTGGTGACGAATGCCTACCGCCGCGCGGTGGACAGCTTTCTTGAAGCGCCCGACAGCTTCTCGCTCACCGAGGACATACGCTCGGAGGTGTTCAAGGTCAGCCACAGGGCTTACTGCACGGGATTCTTCTTCGGGCACCCCAAGGACTGTCAGTACTATGAGAACAGCGGCTATATCCGCGACTGGGACGTATGCGCCATCGTGACCGGCTACGACAGCGAGCGCGGTCTGCTTGAGTGCGTTCAGCGCAACAAGTTCTTAAAGGGCACACAGCTGGAGCTTCTCGAGCCCGAGGGGCTGCCTGTGACGCTTGCAGCCGACGAGCTTTATGATGAGAATTTCGAGCCGATCGAGTCGACAAACCACGCGGCGATGAAGTTCTACATCAGGTGCGACAAGGCTTACAAGCCGCATTCGATAATACGCAAGGAAAACTAATATGCAGGCGGGGAGAATATCCCCGCTGTGTTGTATAGGCAGGTGAGCAGATGAGAGACGAATACAAAAGGGACTGCCCCGAATATCTGGCGGATTACCTCACGTATCTGAAGGTGGTGCAGGACAGGACAGACCGCACCGAGGAAGCCTACTATATCGACCTGCGGACCTTCCTCAGGTATCTCAAGCTAATGCACGGCGACGTTTCTGACGGCACCGACTGGAAGGCTATCCCGATAGCGGACGTGCCCTTTGATTACGTCAAGTCGTTCACTCTCTCGGACGCACACCGCTATCTCTACTACCTGCGGGAGGAGCGCGGAAACTCTACGGCTACCCGCGCACGCAAGGCTTCGGCGCTGAAACGGTTCTACTTCTATCTGCACGTAAAGGCGAATCGCTTGTCCGAAGACCCGCTTGAATACCTTGAAATGCCGCGCATAAAAAACAAGGAACCGCGCTTTCTGACGCTCGAACAGTCGCTGCAAATGCTGCAAAGTATCGACTCGGCTCACCGCGAGCGTGACTACTGCATGATCTGCCTGTTCCTCAACTGCGGTATGCGTCTGTCAGAGCTTGTCGGGCTCGACCTTATAGATTACAGCCGCGAGAACCGAACGCTCAGGCTGTTCGGCAAGGGCAGAAAGGAGCGGATAGTCTACCTCAATGATGCCTGCATCGAAGCGCTCGAAAGCTGGCTTGAAGTGCGAAGTGCTTTGCCCGTTTCCGAATCGGCAAAGAATGCCATGTTCCTTTCGGCGCGCAACACAAGGATAACCAACCGCCGCGTGCAGCAGATCGTCGATGAGATGCTAAAGCGTGCGGGGCTCTCGAATCTCGGCATATCGACCCACAAGCTGAGGCACACCGCCGCCACCCTGATGTATCAGCACGGCGGAGTAGACACTCTCGTGCTGCGGGATGTGCTGGGTCACAAGAGCATAGCCACAACAGAAATATACACCCATCTCGGCAACGAGAGTCTTAAAAAAGCCGCCGAGTCCTCGCCTTTGGCGAAGGTGAAAAAGGATAAATGATAACAGAAGTCCGAAACGCTGCTTTCGGACTTTTTGTGTGTTTTAAGTGTTACTCTTCCGAATGATTTTCACATTCTGTCACATTGTGAAATGATTGTGTAAAAAACTTTCTCTGCTTTTTCATTCTGCTTTAAACTATCTTTAAGTTAACGGCTCTATAATTAAGACATAGAAAAAAACAAGCCGCAAGCGGCAGCATAGAAAGGACATGATCTTATGTATGAGAACAATTTCGAGAGAGACGTAAACGCAAACGTAAACGAGAACGGTTACGCAAATCAGGGCTTCGGCACAGACAACGGTTACACCGCTCCCTATAATGTATACAAAACAGCTCCCGCGGCTAAAGTAAAGAAACAGAATACTGGCGGCGGCTATCTGCTGCTCGCTGCTGGGCGGCGCGGTAGGCGCAGGCGGAATGTTCGCAGGGATCAAGTACTTTGCTCCTGCAGAGTCAAGCACCGTCAGCACCAAGAGCAGCGACAGCGGCAAGTCCACTACGCTTCTCACCACTAACAGAGAAAACGTGGTAAACACCACGTCGGTGGAGACGGGTACACTTATGACGGCGGCTCAGGTATATGAGCAGAACGTTCACTCCACTGTCGGCATCACCACCGAGATCAACCAGACCAACTACTTCGGCTACCAGACAACAGCGGCGGCTTCCGGCTCAGGCTTCATCATCAGCGCCGATGGATATATCCTCACCAACCACCACGTGATCGAGGGCGCCAGCACCATCACCGTCACCGACTACGACGGCAAGACCTACAAGGCTGAGCTCGTCGGCTCGGATTCTTCCAACGACATCGCGGTGCTCAAGATCGACGCCGACGGACTGACTCCCGTAGTGCTTGGCAGCTCCGATGAGATGAAGGTAGGCGACGAGGTGGTAGCCATCGGCAATCCTCTCGGCGAGCTTACATTCTCGCTGACACAGGGCGTGGTAAGCGCACTCGACCGTGAGGTCACCACCGAGAACGCTACCATGAACCTCATCCAGACCGACTGCGCTATCAACTCGGGCAACTCGGGCGGCGCACTGTTCAATATGTACGGCGAGGTAGTCGGCATAACCAACGCTAAGTATTCCTCCAACAGCTCCAACGAAGCTTCCATCGACAATATCGGCTTCGCTATCCCGATAGATTCCATCAAGGAGATCGTGACCTCGATAATCGAGAAGGGCTACGTCACCAAGCCTTACATAGGCATCGGCGTTGAGGACGTAAGCGATGACGCTGCGGATTACGGCATACCTGCGGGCGCGGCAGTTAAGAGCGTTACAGAAGGCGCTCCCGCCGAGAAGGCAGGACTTAAAGTCGGCGACGTTATCATCGATGCTGACGGCAAGGAGATAACAGGTTCATCCGATCTGATCGCGGCTGTCAAGACTAAGGCAGCAGGCGACAAGATGGTGCTCAAGGTCTACAGACAGGGCGAATACGTCAACGTGACCGTCACCGTCGAGGAGAAGAAGCAGGACGACGAGACCGCTGCTCAGCAGGAGCAGCAGACCGAGCAGAACGGACGCCGCGGACAGTCCGGCAACGGCTTCGACGGCAACGACAACTACGGCGACTTCGGAGATTTCAGCGACTTCCCCGGAATGTTCGGTTACTGATTAAACGACATCACCACAATAGCATAGACTTCCTGTAATTAGGAAAACCGCAGATCACACGGTCTGCGGTTTTTCTTTTTCTTTAGACGCGCATTCGCTCGGCTGTGCCTCGCTAGCAAAGCGATACTGATATTTTGAGCCGCGGTATATGTTGGTGCTATGCCTTCGGTTTGCGACCTCTGGAGTGGACGTATGGTTTTTGGTACCCTGCTGCGCGAGTTGGGTCTTTACATTTGCTTGCTGGCGCTTATCACTTGAAAATATCAAATCGGGATTGGCGGGGGTCTTGTTTTGTCGTGTAGGCGGTGGCTTGTTCTCTCTTTTGCAGACTTGTTATATTGCTCCACAAAAAAGCGCCCCCGAAAGCTCGGGAGCGCAGTTGTTGTGATGTGTCAGTGAATATCGGAATAGAGGCCGATGTAGAGGACAGCCGAACGCTTCCAGCTGAAGTCCTCGCGCATAGCGTGACCAACAAGGTTGTTCCAGCGGGACTTGTCGTCGTATGCGACTCTCGCGCGGGTAACAGCGTCCAGCATATCGTGGGCGTTGTAGGTCTTGAAGGTGAAGCCGTTGCCGTTTTCGCCGCCTGCGTCCTTGATGGAATCGCGCAGACCGCCTGTCTCGCGGACTATCGGGATAGTACCGTAGCGCAGTGAGATCATCTGAGCCAGACCGCAGGGCTCGCTCTGAGAGGGCATCAGGAACATATCCGCGCCCGCGTAGATACGCTTTGAAAGGGGCGGAACGAATCCGATGGTAACGCCGACTCTGTCGGGATAGCGGTACTGCATCTCGCGGAAGAAGTCCTCGTAGATCTTCTCGCCGGAGCCTAAGATGGCGAACTTGCAGCCGAGACGAACCATGTCCTCAAAGACATACTTCACGAGGTCGAGACCCTTGTGGCTTACGAAGCGGGTGACGATACCGATAACAGGCTCGTCGCCCTGTGCGAGTCCGAACTCCTCCAGCAGCTTTTCCTTGCATATCTTCTTGCCGCCGCGGTTCTTGAAGGAGTAGTGTGCGGGAAGATTGGGATCTGTCTCTGGGTCGTATACTTCCTGATCTATACCGTTCAGGAAGCCGCAGAGCTTGTACTGCTTCTTGACGAGGATCCTGTCGAGACCGTAGCTGTACCACGGGTCGAGGATCTCCCAGGCGTAGCTGGGCGAAACTGTAGTGATCTTATCGGCGCACTCGATAGCCGCCTTCATGAAGTTAACGTCGCCGTCGTATTCAAGCAGATCGGTGTGATAGAGCGGAATGCCCATCAGATCGCCGATGATCTCAAGACCGTAGCGTCCCTGATACTGGATATTGTGGATAGTGAACACCGTCTTGATATCCTCGAAGCCGCCCTGATAGCGGTAGAAGATGTCGTAGTAAACGGGAACGAGAGCTGTCTGCCAGTCGTTGGCGTTGATGACTTCGGGCTTGAAGTCGATATAGCGGAGAAGCTCCAGCACGGCGCGGGAGAAGAAAATATATCTCTCGGCGTCGTCGTAGAAGCCGTAAAGTCCGTTTCTTGCGAAATAGTATTCGTTATCAAGAAGATAATAGGTCACACCGTTGACTACCGCTGTGAAAACGCCGCAGTACTGGTTTCTCCAGGCAACGGGAACGGTGAAGTTTGTAAGATAAGTGCATTGATCCTTGAGCTCCTGCTTTATCTGTCCGTAGTAAGGGATAACGACGCGGCAGTCATGACCTTCCTCGTTGATAGCACGCGGAAGTGATCCTGCGACATCTGCAAGCCCGCCCGAAGCAATAAAGGGAAGAGCTTCCGAAGCTGTGTATAGTATGTTCATTGTACCGACCTTCTTTCTGTATTATTTTGATAATTCGCTGTCGAATTGATTATAGACTTGCTTCCTTTCCTACATACATAGGATACTCGGGGGAGCTGATAAGCATTCTGTTTGCGCCGACGTTTACATTCTTGTCGGTGATGAGGTAGCTGCACTCTGCGCCGTCGTTTACTACGGTGCCCTGCATAAGGATGCAGTTCTTTACCTTAGCGCCCTTGCCTACCTTAACGCCGCGGAAGATAACGGAGTTCTCCCCCTCGCCCTCGCTGATGCAGCCGTCCGCGATGAGAGAGTTGGTGACGTTGCAGTTGAGGTCGTACTTAGCGGGAGCGTTATCGGATACCTTGGTGTAGATAGCTCTCTTGGGCAGATACAGCTGCTTGGCGTTGTCGGGCTCGAGCAGTGCCATGTTAGCTGCAAAGTAGGAGCCGACGCTGTATATCTTGGAGAAGTAGTTGCTGTATTCGTAAGCCTGAATGTTCAGCTCATTGCACTTAGCCTGAAGAACGTCAGTCTCGAAGCTTACCTGACCTCTTGCGATAAGATCGTTGACAAGGT
>CAMVIL010000105.1 GCA_947167535.1 uncultured Ruminococcus sp.
TTCATGTCCTCATCGTAGAACGGCAGATAGGTGGGCGCGTTTTTGAGGATAGGCTCCTCGCCGAGATAGTATTTTATCATCTTCGGCACGAAGTAGTAGATGCCCTTATCGTCGGCGACTCCGTTTCCGGGAGCGTTGATGATGCCCACATTTCCGCTTCGGTAGGCTTCCATCAGGTTCGGAATACCGATAAGCGACTCGGGCAGGAATGTCAGCGGGTCAAGATACTCGTCGGCGATGCGTCGGTACAGCACGCCTATCCTCGTCTTGCCGCCGGAATATGTGCGGTGATAGAGGATATTGTCCTCAACGAAGAGCTCGTCGTTCTGCACCAGCACCGAGTCGGTATGCTCCGCGAGATAGGAATGCTCGAAATACGCCGCGTTGTACCGTCCGGGGGTGAGTATCGCTCTGATTCCGCCGCAGTTTGCGTTCTCCATTGTTTCCTTCAGAAGCTCTGCATAGCCGCGGTTGTCCACCACGGCGTTTTCCTCGAATGCCTGCGGAGCGGCGATACGGGTAAGCTCCCTTGCGATAAGCGGATAGGAAGCTCCCGACGGGATACGCAGATTGTCCTCGAGGATGTACCACTCGCCGTCCTTAGCCTGCACAAGGTCGATGCCCGAAATATGGCTGTATACCTTGTTTTTCGGTGTGATGCCCTCACACTCGGCAAGGTATCCCTTTGAGATATAGATGAAGTCCTCTGGGATGATACCGTCCCGCACGATATTTTTTTCGTGGTAAATATCAAAAAGGAACTCATTCAGGGCGTTTACACGCTGAACAAGTCCCTTTTCCATGCTCTGAAAATCCTCTGCCGAAATGACTCTGGGGATAGGATCGAAAGGAAAAAACTGTTCATTGAACACGCCGTTTTTGTATATGCCGAACTTTACACCATATCTTCTGAGAAGCTCATTGATCTCGTTTGCATTGCCCACTGCCTTAGTGAACTGCTTCTGCTGTGTCATTTGTTATCACTCCAATCTTTTAAAGTATATCAGAAAACAAAAAGGCGCTTGCTCCGATCATGGAGCAGCGCCGTTGCCATTTGTTTTCTGATGCTATTATTGTATCACTTGCGCTCGGATTTGTCAAGCGATTTTTCTGATATGTCTCCTTTTTAGGGGGTGATTGCAATAACTAACGTACATCGTACATTTCTGAAAAAAGCTCGCCGAAGATATGTGCTGTATTTTTATTCTGCGAACTTCTTTCCCGCGTCCCATGCGCCGCCTGCGATGGCGCCTATCGTGCGGTAGGCTCTGGCGGAGGAATCGAACATCAGCGGGCTGAGCTTGTCGAGGTCTACCTTGCCGTCGGTCAGAACGCTTTCGTCAGCGGTCATTCCGACTATCTGAGCGACTACTCTCGTCTCGCCGTACTCCTCGATTATGTCCTTGACGCTGCATTCCAGCGCAACGGGGAGCTGGTCGATTATCGGAGCGTTTACCTTCTCGGACTTAGTAACGGTGAAGCCTGCCTTGTCCAGCTTGTCGGGGACTTTAGCCTGAGACACCATTCCCACATAGTCGCACTCGGCGATGAACTCCTTTGTCGCAAAGCTCACGGTGAGCGCCTTGGCAGCCTTGATGTTTTCAGTCGAAACGTGGCTTCCGAGACTGATCGAGATAAGGTCTCCGCCTGCCTGTCCCGCCCATGCGGCGTTCATGGCATTGGGCTTTCCGTCCTTGTCGTAGGTCGCGATGATAAACACAGGAAGCGGTGTCACGAATCCCTTGTCAAAACTTTTCTTCATATGAACATCTCCTTTGTGATCCGAAACCGAACTGACGGTTTTCTCATGGTCATATGAATATTATACCACTTAAAACATACTAAGTCAATAGGCGCGATATGCTATTTGCACAAAAGCGAAACCGCACCGTCGGGGTGAGCCTTCGGTGCGGTGTTCGTTACCTGCAGGTCTTGCAGGTATACTGCTTCAGCAGATCGGCAAGGATCCTGCGGCAGTTAGTCTTCTTGCTGCACTTGTTTTTTGTGCAGGAGCTCTTTTTGGAAGAGCACTTGTCGGACGCCGACACGGTGATGCAAGTGCCGTTCGTGCAGCTGTTCTTTACACAGCTGCCAGCGGGTGATCCTGCCATGCTGACACCGATCGCCAGTGCCGCCAATGTTGTCATTATCTTTCTTTTTCTCATTTCTATCCCTCCAAAGGTAGTTATCGGCTTTTGCCGTGATTAAATTATATCACTTCGATGGGGAATTATCAATGCAAAAATGTTGGCAGAAAAACAGGCAATTATAGTCTGGGATTATTGCCATATATAAATACTTTTTATCACCGCGCATGATTGTGATAACGTGGTCACGGCAAGGCATATTATGCGATTCATTTTCGGTTCTCACTACGACCAAAATGTCCGTATCCTGTGAAATACTGCGTGACAACGTTGTCTGAATCTGCGCTATCGACTGTATCTATCGTCATGGCATAGCGGGATAGAAATAAGTTATACCGTCAAAGCAGGGGACTCCCTGCGAAAATCGACAGCTAAAAGATAACGTTATCCGATATTTCTTTTGACTTGCGGCACCGTTTGAAATATAATAAAGAAAAACGCAGACGCGGAATATGCAAGGAGAATCTATCATGGCTGATTTTGATACTTTAAGGATAAGAGCAGGCTACGACCCGACGGAGCACAACAACTCGGTGAACGTGCCGATCTACCAGACTGCGGCATTTGAGCTTGGCAGTCTTGACAGGGCAGAAGCGCTCTGGACTCTGGAGCAGGACGACGCGCTCTACACAAGAGTCGGCAATCCCACTGTGGCGATACTTGAGCAAAGACTGAAAGCTCTCGACGGAGCACATTCTGCGCTGGCGCTGGCTTCGGGCATGGCGGCTATATCTTACACGATACTTGCCCTGACAGAGGGCGGAGGGAACATCATCGCCAGCAATTCCATCTACGGCGGAAGTGAGGACGCTTTTGCGCATTTCTTTCCTCGTTTCGGGGCGAACATCAAGTTCGTCGCCGACAGGAACGACCCCAAGTCCTATGAAGCTGAGATAGACGAGAACACACGCGGCATCTACATCGAGACGATAAGCAACCCCAACGCCGAGCTCTACGATATCGAGGCGCTGGCGGAGATCGCTCACCGACATCATATCCCGCTCATCGTGGACAACACGGTAGCCACGCCGTATCTTCTCAATCCGATCAAGCACGGTGCGGACATCGTTATCTACTCTGCCACAAAGGCGCTTGGCGGACACGGCAACGCTATCGCAGGTGCGGTTCTGGAGAGCGGTGATTTTGTTTACGACCGCGACAAGTATCCGCAGTTCTACGAGCCATCCTACAAGATCAAGGACCGTCAGGGTAACCGCCGTTCGGCCTATGATGTTGACCCGAAAGGCCCTCTGGGGATACATCTGAGGGCGTACTATCTGGAGTTTATCGGCGCGGCACTGGGTCCCTTCGACGCGTACCTCGTTATTCAGGGGCTTTCGACTATCTCCGAGCGTGTGGAGAAGCAGACAAAGAACGCCGAGAAGATCGCCGCCTTCCTTGAGACGAGGAAAGAAGTCAGCTTCGTGAAGTACCCGACTGCAAAGAACAGCCGTTACAAGGAGCTTGCGGCGAAGTATTTCCCGAAGGGCGCGGGATATCTTCTGTCTTTCGGATTTGACGGCACCGAGGAGCAGCTTGACAGATTTATCAGGCATCTGAACTACTTCTCCTATCATGTGAATATCGGAGACGTGCGTTCGCTTATCGTCAATTCGCCGAAGACCACCCACGCCGAGCTGGACGAGGAGCACCGCCGCCGTGCGGGCATCGAGGACAACCTCGTCCGCATATCGGCAGGACTTGAAAACGCAGACGACCTTATCAGCGATCTTCGCGAGGCATTTGACGAGGTCTTTGCGTAAACGTCTGCTGTGCACTGCGGTCGTTTCATTGACAATGTCATCCTGATATGATATAATTAGCCTATACGCAAGCGTGCGGTGAGTTATTTTGAAAGGACGTTGGTACAATGAAGATAAAAAGGATCACCAGCGCGGTGATGGCACTTGCGATGCTGAGCGCTGGCGCAGGCGCGTTGCCGTCAGATATTGCAGGTCTCGACACCGCTATCACGGTGAATGCCCTGACTTACGGAGACTTTGAGTATGAAGTCAGCGGAAGCAGTGTTACCATTACCCGCTACACAGGTTCTGATGAGGAGCTTGTCATTCCTTCGGTCATTGACGGCAAAAAGGTGAAAAAGATCGGTGCTTACTCATTCTCCGGCCGCAGGAGCCTTAAAAACGTTACTATCCCGAACACTGTGACGAGCATCGGCGAATGGGCGTTCTACAACTCGGGTCTGACCAGTGTGGTCATACCTGACAGCGTGACGAGCATAGATCAGATCGCATTCTGTGACTGCTTTAAACTGGCGAGCGTGACTCTTTCCGACAGCGTGAAAAGCATCGGCATCAGCGCATTCTGCGGCTGTAAAAGTCTGACAAGTGTGACTATACCGAAAAGCGTGACAAGCATTGCTCATCTTGCATTCGGTAACTGCGCGGGAATGACAAGCATTGAAGTTGATGAGGCAAACACCCGATACTCCTCTTATGATGGCGTGCTTTACAATAAGGACAAGACCAAGTTGGTCTGCTGTCCCGGAGGGAAAGAGAGCATTTCTGTTCCCGACGGCGTGACAAGTATCAGTGACAGCGCATTTTTCGACTGCAAGAGCCTGACGAGCTTAACTCTTCCCGATAGTGTCAACAGCATCGATGCGTGGGCATTCTATAAATGCAAAAGCCTGACAAGCATTAATATTCCGAATGGCGTGACGGCTATCGGTGAAAACACGTTTGACAGCTGTACGAGCCTGACGGAAATTACTTTCCCAGACAGTGTAGAGAGTATTGATGCATGGGCGATATACGGCTGCACAAGTCTGACGAGCGTAACTTTCTCCGACAGCATGAAGATCATCGCTGATGAAGCATTTGGCTATTGCACGAGCCTGACAGATGTGTATTACAGCGGCACCGAGGAACAGTGGTTTGCCATCATCATCGGGGCAGATAATGAACGTCTGAAAAGTGCCGCCATTCATTGCACCGACGGCGTGATAAACCCGAAGGAGGAACCGACTCCCGAACCTGTAGACCCCACTCCCGAACCTGTAGACCCCACTCCCGAACCTGTAGACCCCACTCCCGAAAAGCAGTCGCTCTCCAAAGCGACCGTCAAGGCTGCCAACAAGACCTACACCGGCAAGGCACTCAAGCCCGCGCCGAAGGTAACTCTGGGCGGCAAGACTCTGAAGAGCGGCACAGACTACACGGTGAAGTACAAGAACAACGTGAAGTGCGGCAAGGCGACAGTTACCGTCACCGGCAAGGGCGACTACACCGGCAGCAAGTCGGGGAGCTTCATCATCAAGCCGAAGAAGGTCGCCGCGAAGAAGCTGACCTCACCCAAGACAAAGCAGATAAAGCTCACCTGGACTAAAGCGGCGGGCGGCGTGACCGGCTACGAGGTGCAGACCGCCACCAACAAGTCGTTCAGCAAGGGCAAGAAGACCTACACCGTGGCTAAGGCTTCGGCGGCTTCAAAGACTGTTACAAAGCTCAAGAAGGGTAAAAAGTACTTCGCCCATGTGCGAGCTTATAAGAAGGTCGGCAAG
>CAMVIL010000106.1 GCA_947167535.1 uncultured Ruminococcus sp.
TCCAGCTGGATGAAGTCGAGGATGCGGTCGGATGCGTATTTCGTCGCGAAACGGATCGCCGTCTGCTTCTCGGGGTAGGCTACTTCGTCTGCGCCTACCATCTTGAGGAACTTCATCTGAACATCGTTGGTGGCTCTCGCCATTACAAACTCCGCGCCCAGCTCCTTGAGGGTGCAGGTCGCCTCCAGAGAGGTCTGGAAAAGCCCTCCGACTGCAACTATGCAGACGTCAAAGTTGTCGACGCCGATAGATTCCAGCAGCTCCCTGTTGCAGCAGTCGCCGATCCTTGCCCCCGTTACGTAGGGCATTATCTCGTTGATCCTGTCCTCGTTGCTGTCTATTATCAGTACGTCGCAGTTGAGGTCGTTCATTCGTCTGGCTATGGTGCCGCCGAATTCTCCTGCGCCGAGTATAAGTGCAGATTTCATTTTAGTTAGCTCCTTTCATCAGCCGACAGATATCTTCTCAAGCGGCATCTTGACCTTGGTGTTTTCCGATGAGGATACCGCCGCGTATATTAGTGTGAGTCCTCCGACTCTTCCGAAGAACATCAGGAACATGAGTATTATCCTCGAGGACAGCGACATCGATGTGGTGATGCCGAGGGTGAGTCCTGCCGTGCCTATCGCCGAGCCTGTCTCGAACAGGCAGGTCAGCAGGGGGAGATCTTCCGTTCTGCTTATCACCATGCCGCCCGAAATGAACAGCACCAGATACATAAAGAGTATCGCCGCCGCATTTCGCACCGCTTCATCGGGGACTCTTCTTTTGAACACCTGAACGTCGTTGCGTCTGCTGAATACAGTGATCGCCGAGAGGAACAGCACCGCAAAGGTGGCTGTCTTCATACCGCCTGCGGTAGACCCCGGCGAACCGCCTATCAGCATCAGCACGATCATGATAAGCGTTCCCGACTCGCTCATCTGGGCGAGATCCTGACTGTTGAAGCCAGCGGTTCTCGCGGTCACAGACTGGAACAGCGAGCTGAGTATGCGCTCCTTTATCCCAAGCTCATCGTATTCGTAAAAGAAGAAAAACAGAGCGGGCAGGAATATCAGCACCAGCGAGGTGAACATTACCACCTTGCTCTGAAGCGAATACTTGACGAATCTGAGCTTGAATGTGCCGATGTCGTGCCATGTCATGAAGCCGATTCCGCCTACGACTATCAGCAGCATGATCACGGTGTTGAAGTAAGCGCAGCTGCTGTATGAAGTCAGCGAGGAGAAGGGCTCGCGCACGCCCATGAGGTCAAAGCCCGCGTTGCAGAACGCCGATATCGAGTGGAACAGCGAATACCCGATGCCTTTCAGCACGCCGAAGTCCTTGATGAACACGGGAGCCAGAAGTGCAGCACCCGCCAGCTCGATTATCGCTGACATCTTTATAATGAAGCCTGTGAACCTGACGATGCCGCCCACCTGCGGAGCGGAGATGGATTCCTGCATGGTACTTCGCTGTGCGAATCCTATCTTCTTGCCCGAAGCGCGCATTATGGCGAGACCGATGGTTATGACGCCCATGCCGCCGATCTGTATCCGCGTGATTATGACGCATTTGCCAAACAGCGACCAGTATGTAGCTGTGTCCCTGACGATAAGTCCCGTAACGCAGGTCGCCGAGACTGCGGTGAACATACAATCTGAAAAGGGAGTCACCGTCCTGCTCTGCGAGGATATGGGGAGCATCAGGAGCAGAGTCCCGAGCATTATCAGTCCAAAAAAGCTTCCGATGATGATCTGAAAGGAAGTTCTTCCTTTTCGTAATTTTTCCTTTGTCTTCTTAATCATGATACACCTCGAAAAAACAAATACATCATAATTATACCACGCCCGACCGATGTTTGTCAATTGATTTTGGAAATAATATTGACTTTTGCAGATTTTTCTTGTCTGACTTCGTGGAACGCAGATGCTGATCATGCGCTGTATGCTTAGAAAAATACGGCAACGCAAAAATTATATACAACAACTATAATTTTTGAATAAACTTTTTCCTGTTTATTATTGACTTTTATTGAACTTTGTGATATAATTGATTAAAGAGTGTGAATTTTTTGCGAAAGCGAAGAATAAACAGGTTTTTTCCGAAAGCAAGGTGATCTGTAATGAATAGGTATCATATACCGAAAGAGGAACTGGCTCATATGGAGAGGTCCCGACTTCCTTTTGCTATCTATCAGTTTGTTGACAAGCGCGTAGTGACGCTTGCGCTGTCTGCGGGTTTCCGCGATCTGTTCGGGTATGAAGATAAGGCTCAGGCATATTATGATATGGACAATGATATGTATAAGGGTACCCATATCGATGATGCCGCTCGTATCGCTGACGCTGCTTTCAGATTTGCCACCGAAGGCGGGAAATATGACGTCATCTACCGCACAAAGAATCACAGGGACAGCGTATACAGGATAATCCACGCTCAGGGTGAGCACTTCAAGACAGAGACGGGCGAACAGCTCGCTCAGGTCTGGTACACCGACGAGGGTTCATTTAATGAAAACGATACAGAGATCGAGACCTTCTTCAACCGTTCGCTGAAGAATGCGCTGTTTGAGGAAAGCTATATCAAGGCGAGCTACTACGACCATCTGACAGGTCTGCCCAGCATGACATATTTCTTCGAGCTGGCGGAGATCACGAGGAACGATATGATCGAAAAAGGCGGGGATCCTGCCATGCTCTTCATGGATTTCTGCGGCATGAAGTATTTCAATCATAAATACGGATTCAACGAGGGCGATAAGCTGCTTCAGGCGTTTTCAAGACTGCTTGCCGCAAATTTCGGCAACGAGAACTGCAGCCGTCTGGGACAGGATCACTTCGCCGTTATTGCCGATACAAACGGGCTTGAGGATCAGCTCAGAAAGATCTTCAAGGAATGCGAGACTTTAAACGACGGTAATTCTCTTCCGGTCCATGTGGGAATATTCAAGGATTGGTACGACGGAGTAGTCGTGAGCATGGCCTGCGACAGGGCGAAGTTTGCCTGTGACAAGCTCAAAAGCGTATTCTCCTCGGAGCTCAGCTACTACAGTACTTCCATGAAAAACGCCGAGGACATACAGCAGTACATCATCGCGAACCTTGACAAGGCTATCGCGGAGCGCTGGATAAAGGTATATTACCAGCCTATCGTCCGTGCGGTCAACGGCAGGGTCTGCGAAGAGGAAGCCCTCGCCCGCTGGATAGATCCTATGAAGGGATTCATGTCTCCCGGCGAGTTTATCCCCGTGCTTGAGGAGCATAAGCTGATATACAAGCTGGATCTTTACGTAGTCGAGTCGGTGCTTAACAAGATCGACATACTCACAAAGGCGGGACTTGACATCATGCCGCAGTCGGTCAACCTTTCGCGCTCCGACTTTGATTCCTGCGATATCGTCGAAGAGATATGCCGCCGTGTGGACGCTGCGGGCATCAGCCGCAGTATGCTGACCATAGAGATCACCGAGAGCGTCATCGGCAAGGACTTTGAGTTCATGAAGGCTGAGATAGACAGATTCAGAGAACACGGTTTTGCGGTCTGGATGGACGACTTCGGCAGCGGATATTCTTCTCTTGACGTTCTGCAGAGCATCAAGTTCGACCTTATCAAGTTCGATATGCGTTTTATGCAGCAGTTCAACGAGGGCGATTCGGGTAAGATAATCCTCACTGAGCTTCTGAAGATGGCTACTTCACTGGGCATCGACACCGTATGCGAGGGCGTTGAGACACGCGAACAGGCTCAGTTCCTTCAGGAGACAGGCTGTTCCAAGCTTCAGGGCTACCTCTATGAAAAGCCGATCCCAGTCGAGCAGATACTGGCAAAGTACGCCAAGGGCGTGCAGATAGGCTTTGAGAATCCCGACGAGATGGAGTATTACGAATCTATCGGACGTGTCAATCTGCACGATCTTTCGATAATCGCTCAGGAGGACATCAACGAATTCGGAAACGTATTCAACACCCTGCCTATGGCAGTTATCGAGATAAACGACGGACAGGTCAGGTTCACGCGAACCAACCAGACCTACCGCGATTTTATGGAGCGGTGCTTCACCTTTGAGGTAAATGACAAGCCCGGTTCCTTCCACGACCAGCCCGAGAAGATCGCTTCTCCGTTTATGAACGCGCTGCAGCAGAGCTGCTATGACGACAGCACGCTGTTCCTCGAAGAGAAAATGCCCGACGGCGCGATAGTCAATTCCTGTCTGAGGCGGATAGCCATAAATCCGTGTACGGGGACGGTGGCTGTCGCGGTCGCGGTGCTTGCTTTCAGGGAGGCCGACAACGGCACAAACTTCGTTAGCATTGCGAAGGCGCTGGCGGCGGACTATTTCAATCTGTACTACGTCGATATCGAGACCGAGAAGTTCTTTGAGTATTCCTCGAAGGCCGGCGAAAACGAGCTGGCTATGGAACGCAGCGGTGAGAACTTCTTCTTTGCCAGCCGCCGTGACGCGCTGGAGCTGCTCTATTTTGATGACCGCAAGGAATTTGTCAAGGCGTTCACTAAGGAGAACGTACTCCGCCAGATAGACGAGCAGGGAAATTTCACCCACAATTACAGGCTGATAATGAACGGCAAACCTGTTTATGTGAGCATGAAAGCCATGCGTATGCAGGACGATCCGGGTCACATCATTATCGGCGTCAGAAATGTTGACATACAGATGAGGCAGCAGAAGATCCTCGAAAAGGTACGTCAGAATGAGATGGTATTCTCGAGGATAATAGCGCTTTCGGGCGACTACATCTGTCTCTACACCGTTGATCCCGAGACGGAGAATTACATCGAGTATTCTGCGGTGGACGAATACAAAGGCTTCGGGCTTGCAAACAGGGGCACTGACTTCTTTAATCAGTCCCACAAGGACAGTGGGCAGGTGCTCTATCCCGATGACAGGCAGATGTTCCGTGAGAACTTCACCAAAGAGAAGGTCATGAACGAACTTCAGCGAAGCGGACTTTACACGCTTGATTACCGCGTGGTCATCGGCGGTCAGCTCGTTCCCGTAACACTTCGTGTCGCGCAGGTACACGAGGACGACGGCGAGAAGCTGATAATAGGCGTCTACAAACCCGGCCTGACCAGCCACACTCAAATATGATCCAACAAAAAAGAGGCTGATTCCCCAGCCTCTTCTTTTTTTGTCCGCGTGGCTTATTCTACCCAGATTATACGTCCGTCGCGTCTTGGTGCGGCTGCGGGGATGTCGCAGTCGGCGTATCCTACCGCACAGTGACCTATGCCTTCCCACTCGCCCTCGACTCCGAGGTCTGCTAACAGCTTTTTGTATTCCTCGGTCTCAAATTCCTCTCTGGCGCGGTGTATCCATATGCTGCCCAGACCCAGCGAGTGTGCCGCCAGCATAAGATTGCCCATTACCAGACTGCCGTCGTACATATATGTGTTGCAGCTCTTGTCCGCGAGCACGATGATTATCACGGGAGCGCCGTAGAACGGGTCGAAGCCCTCTTCCCAGCCGCCTATCCTCCTGTTGATGTCGGATATCCTGTCGCGGAGCTCCTTGTTCGTCACCGCGACTGTCAGCACCGCCTGTTTGCCTCTGCCGTTGGCGGCGTACAGTCCTGCCTCGAGTATCTGCCCGATGTCGGACTTAGCGGGCATATCGCTCTTGAACTTGCGGATGCTCCGTCTTTCTGTCATTGCCTTG
>CAMVIL010000107.1 GCA_947167535.1 uncultured Ruminococcus sp.
TACGAGATTACAGGATGTGACTGGAGTTCAGACGTGTGCTCTTCCGATCTGTATCGGAAAGTCCACCATCGCCTGCAGCGTTTCGGCGGCTTTGGCCAAGCGCGGCATGAAGGTCATGCAGATAGGCTGCGACCCCAAGGCAGACTCCACCTCGCTGCTCCACGGCGGTGAGAGGATACCCACCGTCCTCGACCTCACAAGAGAAAAGGGCAAGAACATCACCCTAGAGGACGTTGTATACGAGGGTGCATTCGGAGTCAAGTGCGTCGAGGCGGGCGGACCTATCCCCGGCGTCGGCTGTGCGGGACGCGGCATCATCAACGCGCTGGAGACTCTAGGAAAGCTGGGCGCTTACGAGGTCTACACTCCCGACATCGTGATATACGACGTTCTGGGCGACGTGGTCTGCGGCGGATTCTCCATGCCGATGAGGCGCGGTTATGCCGACAAAGTGTACGTCGTGACCTCGGGCGAGAAGATGGCGAAGTACGCGGCGGGCAACATCTGCATGGCGCTTGAAAACTTCAAGGGGCGCGGCTACGCGACTCTCGGAGGGATAATCCTCAACCGTCGCGGAGTCGAGGACGAGGACAGCGTAGTTGCCGAGCTGGCAGAGGATTTCGGGACCAGCGTTATCGCTTCCATCGACCGCTGTGCCGAGATACCTCAGGCTGAAAAGGCAGGCAGGCCGATAGCCGAACTGTTCCCCGAAAGCGCTGCGGCTTCTCAGCTTGAAGCTGTGGCTCAGGCGATACTCGATACCGCGGAGGTGTGAGCATATGCACAAGGAATACGAAAGACCGCCCGGAGTCAAAATATCCGAAGCGGACATAAACGAGCTTCACCCCACGGGGCTTGAATACAACGCTCCCGCCAGAGGTATGTGGAACATCGTCCATCAGGGAATGCTGCTGCCCGAGTCGCACCAGATATTCGTCTGTGCGCAGGGCTGTCTGAGGGGTGTTATCCTCACCGCCGCCGAGATGCTGGAGCTGGACAGGCTCAGCTGGGTGTCGGTTTCCGAGGAGGATATGTTCGACGGCACGCTGGAGACAGACATCGTGGACGGCGTAGAGGACATTCTGAACAGGCTCGGCAAAAAGCCTCCTGTGGTGCTGCTGTTTTTAAGCTGCATACATCTTTTCGCGGGCGTGGACTTTGAGAACATACTGCGTGAGCTAAGCGACCGATTCCCCGACATTGAATTCATCGACTGCTACATGACCCCGACGATGCGCACCACCGTGTCGCCGATAGTCAAGATGAGCGCACAGATGTACCGGCCGCTGAACGTCACGAAGAAAGACCCGAAGGCTGTAAACATCATCGGCAGCGACCGTGCCACCGACCCCGACTCGGAGCTTGTGAAGCTGATAAAGGGCGCGGGATACACGCTCCGTGACATCGCAGAGTGCAGTACATACGAGGAGTACCAGCGCATGGCAGAGGCCTCGCTGAACATCGGGTACATCCCCACCTGCGGACTGGCGCTGGAGGAGCTTGAGGAAAAGCACGGCACGCCGCAGCTTTACATTCCCAACAGCTTTGACTACGATACGATAAAGAACAACTACGCCCGACTCTGCGGAGAGCTTGGCGTTGACGTCCCCGATTTTACCGACAACATTGCCGCCGCCGAGAAAGCTCTTGACGACGCGAAAGCGGAAGTCGGAGACATGGCGGTAGCCGTTGACTTCACCGCCGTCACCCGCCCGATAGAGCTCATGAAGCTGCTCTGCCAGCACGGCTTCAACGTGAAGTATGCTGTGGTCGATTCGGTGGGCGAGGAAGCGGAAGCCTTCGAGTGGCTCAGGGCGAACCGCCCCGACATCGAGCTGTATTCCTCCACCAACGTGAATATGCTCTACCAGCACATAAAGGCGACCGAACCCACGCTTGCCATCGGGCAGAAGGCGGCGTATTACTTCGCCACCGACAATTTTGTGAACATCATAATGAACGGCGGGCTGTACGGCTTCTCGGGCATTGCGAAGCTGGCGGAGCTTATAGCTGAAGCACACAGAGAACCCAAGGACAAGCGCAGACTCATCAGCCACAAGGGCTTCGGATGTACCAGCTGTCTGACGAATTAAGGGGGGAACCAAAATGAAAAATGCAAACACCATAATCCCCTGCTACGCGGCGGACACTTCGGGTGTCTGTTCGGCACTCTACGAGCTGGGCGGCATGACCGTCGTACACGACGCTTCGGGCTGCAACTCCACCTACTCCACCCACGACGAGCCCCGCTGGTACGACATCGACTCTATGATATACATTTCGGCGCTGACCGAAATTGACGCCATAATGGGCAACGACGAGAAGATAATCTCCGACACCGTGGCGGCGGCAGAAGACCTGCATCCGCATTTCATCACGCTCTGCGGCTCGCCTATGCCGATGATGACAGGCGTTGACTTCGACGCTCTCGCCGAAGAGATAGAGCAGCGCACAGGGGTACGCACCTTCGGGCTGCACACCAACGGCACACGATCCTACATCGAGGGCGCAAGCGAAGCGTTTCTCGCGGTGACCAAGGAGTACGTCAGGGAATGTCCCGGGCGCGAGGGCATCGGCGTGAACATCTTAGGCGCCACTCCCCTCGACCTGCCGTGGAACACGACTATGGGCAGCATAAAGAAATGGCTCGCCGACTGCGGGTTTGAGTATGTGAGCTGTCTGGCGATGGACGGCACTCTCGACGAGCTGAAAAAGGCGGCTTCCGCAAAGGTGAATCTTGTGGTGAGCTTTTCGGGAATGGCGGCAGCTCAGTATATGCTTGACGAGTTCGGGATAAACTACGTCTGCGGAGTGCCCTTCGGCAAAGGCTTCTGCGGGCAGCTTGCCGAGAGAAGCCGCCGAAGCGACGGAAGCCGACTGCGTGTCGCCCTACGGCATGGGCTTTGACGACATAGATGTTGACATCGACACCGTAATAATCGGCGAGAGCATCTCGGCGAAATCGCTGGCGCAGGCGCTGAAGCTTGACATGGGCATCGGTGCGCGGGTAATATGCCCGCTGCCTACGGACGAAATGCTGCTCTCGGGATCCGACAGGGAGCTTTACGCAGAAGAGGACATCAAGGCGGCGCTGGAAGATCAAAGACCAAAGCTTGTCATCGCAGACCCGCTTTACAGGTACATAATCCCCGAAGGCAGCAGGCTTATCGAGCTGCCCCACTTCGCCTTCTCGGGACGCTGCTTCCAGAAGGATATGAAAGACCTCATTAACAAAGACATCAAGGAGTTTTTTGAATGATAAAACTGGCACTTTACGGCAAGGGCGGTATCGGTAAATCCACCTGCACCGCAAATCTCTCCGCTGCACTGGCGAGCCTTGGCAAGCGGGTCATACAGATAGGCTGCGATCCCAAGGCAGACTCTACCATAAACCTGCTGGGCGGTCAGCCGCTCCAGCCCGTTATGGATTATCTCCGTGAGCACGACGACGAGCCCGACCGCATCGAGCAGATATCTAAAGTCGGCTTCGGCGGGATACTCTGCATCGAGACCGGCGGTCCCACCCCCGGACTCGGATGCGCGGGACGCGGCATCATCACCACATTCTCGCTGCTCGAGGAGCTGGAGCTGTTCAAGACCTTCAAGCCCGACGCCGTGCTCTACGACGTTCTGGGCGACGTTGTCTGCGGCGGCTTTGCGGCACCTATCCGCGAGGGCTACGCTCACGATGTGCTTATCGTGACATCGGGCGAGAAGATGGCGCTTTACGCGGCGAACAACATTAACCGCGCGGTAAAGAATTTTGAAGACCGCAGCTACGCCAAGGTAAAGGGCGTTATCATGAACCGCCGCAATGTTGAGAACGAGGAAGAAAAAGTCCGCGCATTTGCGGACGGAGCGGGGCTTAGCATAGCTGCCGACATTCCCCGTTCGGCGGACATCATAAAGTACGAGGACATGGGCAAGACGGTCATCGAAGGCGACCCCGGGTGCGAGACCGCGAAGCGATTCTTTGCGCTGGCTCAGAGACTCATCGACGAGGACGAGAGCAATGAATAAGGCTTACTATATTACGGCGGCGGAGCTGTCGGCGCGGGGCTTTGATGACCTTCCCGACGAGTTGGTGTCCACCAAGCACATGATATACAGCTCCCCCGCGACGCTGGACTTCAACTCGCCGGGTGCCAAAGGCTTCGGCGTGAAGCGTGCAGGACTGGCGATACCGGGGTCGGTCATGCTGCTGATATCCCCCGGCTGCTGCGGACGCAATACCGCGCTCCTCAACGAGCTGGGCTACAACGAAAAGTTCTTCTATCTGCTGCTGGACGACACCGACATCGTCACGGGCAGATACCTCAAAAAAATACCGCAAGCCTGCGAAGAGCTCTGCGCGGAGCTTGACTACACGCCCTCGGCGATAATGCTCTGCTGCACCTGCGTGGACGCACTGCTGGGCACCGACATGGAACGGGTCTGTCGAAGCGTCACCGAACGCACTGGTGTGGCTTCCGTCCCCGCGTATATGTACGCGCTGACGAGAGAAAAGCGCATCCCCCCGATGGGGCTGGCGAGAAAGTCGATATACTCTCTGCTGGAACCGCAGAAGCGAAAGTCCAACGAGTGCGCCATCATGGGATTCTTCTCGGCGCTGGAGGACGGCTGCGAGATATACCCGATTCTCAAGTCGGCGGGCATCAGGAAGATACACGAGATAGGCCGCTGCAAGACCTTTGAGGAGTACAAAGAGATATCGAGGGCTAATTTCAGTCTGGTACTCAACTCCGAGGCACGCTACGCAGCTCAGGATATGCAGGAGCGGCTGGGTATACCCTTCATCGAGCTGACAAGGCTCTTCCGCATCGACAAGATACAGAATATGTACCGCCTGCTGGGGCAGGCCATCGGCGCGGAGCTCGACGACAGCGAGTATTACAGCGAAGCCCGCGCCGCGATAGACAGCTTCATCGGGAAGCACGGACACCTCAACATAGCTGTGGGCGAATGCATCGACGCAGACCCATTCGAGCTGGCGCTGGCGCTGAACGAATACGGTTTCAACGTCCGCGAAATATACGGCACGGTGGGCGAGCGCAACTTCGTCTTCATCAGGAAGCTTGCCGAGGTCTCCCCCGAGACCCGGATATACTCGAACCTGTCGCCCACGATGATGAACTACGAGCGGGATATCCCCCTCGACTGCGCGGTGGGCAACGACGCGCTCTACTATCACCGCGACGTTCCGGGCGTAGGCTTCAACGACGAGGCACAGCCTTTCGGCTACCGCGGGATAATTCTGCTGATGCGGGAGCTTGACCGCGCCATCAGCGAAAACAGACAGATAGCGGAGGTGGGCAAATGAAAAAACTGTTGAAGCACCTCTCGCCGTTAGCCCCCGACGATTCGGGCGCCTGCTCGGTGCTCTATGAGCTGGGCGGGATAGTTGTCATCTGCGACGCGGGCGGCTGTGCAGGCAACGTCTGCGGCTTTGACGAGCCACGTTGGCACACAAAGCGCTCGGCGCTGTTCAGCGCGGGTCTTCGCGACATGGACGCCATTCTCGGGCGCGATGACAGACTGGTGGAAAAGCTGGTGAAGGTCTGCGGACAGGTGAAAGGCGAGTTCGCCGCCATAGTCGGGACACCCGTCCCCGCGGTGATCGCCACCGACTA
>CAMVIL010000108.1 GCA_947167535.1 uncultured Ruminococcus sp.
AAATGCTCCGCCACGAAATTGAGCTTATGCTTCTCAAGCTCGGGAAGCATACAGCGCGACATCACAACGGTATCAAGCTGTGAGAAGGGGAAATCTATCCCGCAGCGCTTAGCCGTCTCGCGTATGAATCCGCAGTCGAAGTCGGCGTTGTGAGCGACAAACAGCGGCTTGTCACCGCAGAATTTCTTGAACTCGGCGAGGGCGTCCGCCTCGTCGGGTGCGCCTTTGAGCATATCGTCGGTGATATTGGTAAGCTCGGAGATGAACTCGGTCAGCTCGCGGTGAGGATCGACAAAGGTGTTGAACTCATCGACTATCTCCAGACCTCTCAGCTTGACGGCGCCTATCTCGATTATGCGGTCGTTGGAGGCGTGGGTACCCGTAGTCTCAAGGTCAAAGACGATGATCTCGTCGGTGAACTTTGTCTTTTCCCAGCCCTTGTATATTACGATATCGTTGTTTACCTCGTAAGCCTCGATACCGAGTATCGTCTTGAAATCTCCGCCGCCCTTGCGTATCGCGGCGGTTTCGTTAACCGCGTTCGGGAAGCCCTGTACCACGCCGTGGTCGGTGATGGCTATTGCCTTGTGACCCCACTCAAATGCGCGGCGCACCAGCTTCGAGGGTGCGGCGAGGGCGTCCATAGCGGACATATTCGTGTGGCAGTGAAGCTCGACGCGCTTGTGCTCTGCCTTGTCTTCGCGCTTGGTCTTTCTGACCTGCATTATGTTCTCGGGGATAAAGTAGAAATTATGGTCGTAGTCGTCCTGCTCTATCTTACCCGTTGTAATTATCGTAGTGCCCTTCTTCATGTTATCGAGCACTGCTGTCAGCTGCTCCTTTGTGAGATTCTTGCCGCGCTTCCAGTTGCTGCTTATCATCTTCATCGTGAGCGATGAGGTGAAGTCGGTAAAGAACAGCGTGGCGATGAGCATACCCTTTTTCGTCTCGCGGGTGTCAACGCTGAATATCTCGCCCCAGACGGTTATCCTGTCTTCGGATTCGTTGGAGAGCTCCCACATGGGAGTTGTCTTTTCGGTGGGCAGTATCGGCGCGCCCACCAGCACCTTTGCACCCTCAGCGATTATCGGCAGACCGGTAAACTCGGTGTCCACCGTGCGGAAGTTTATCTCGGGCTCCTGCTTCTTGGGGGCGCCGCCGCCCTGCTGAACGGGCAGAGGATTGTTTATCGGGATAGCGTCCAGAAGCTTTTTCTGCTCGTCGGCGTAGGTCTCGTCGTCCAGCTTCAGCACACCGCCCAGCACTATCTTTACGTTTATTGAAAACATCTCATGCACAAGCTGCGGGAAAGCCACATCTATGCCAGCTTTTTTCAGCACGTCTCCGCCGCCGTGGTCGAGGTCTACATAGAACGTGCCGCAGTCGTATCTTACGACGGCGTTGTCGAAGAATCCGTTGACCGTCGGGAAGCGGGACTTCAAGAACTGGATAAGCTCAAAGAAGTATTCTCCGGAAAGCATATCGGGAGTGTATTTAAGAGCGGCGCTGACCGAATAGAGTCCCAGCTTTTCCTTCATGAAATGCTCGAAATCACAGGCGTCGCGGAAGCTCACAAGCTTCCCGCAGCGGATGACCATCACCATGCTGCCGCCGTTCGACTCGTCATAGGATATCTTCAGCAGCGTTGCACCATGCAGACTCTCGGGCACCGCATGACCGTAGCCCTCTAAAAATTCCTCTAGTGTGTATTCCTTCATATATCCATCCCTTACAGTTTGTCTATCTCTTCAAGAAGCCGCGGGAGAGCCTGCTCCTCGGGGAGCTTGCAGATCTGCTGTCCGTGTGAGAACAGCACGACGCAGCCCTTGCCGCCTGCGATACCGATGTCGGCGTTGCCCGACTCCCCGATACCGTTGACCACGCAGCCCATGACCGCCACCGTGATATCCTTGTCAACGTCGCGGACTGCCTGCTCGACCTTATTTGCAAGCCCGATGAGGTCTATCTGTGTGCGTCCGCAGGTAGGGCAGGAAACTATCTTCACGCCGCTGCCCTTTCCGCAGGCTTTGAGGATATCCTTTGCAGCGTATATCTCCTTGACGGGAGTATCGGTCAGCGACACGCGGATAGTCTCGCCTATACCGTCGATCAGCAGCGAGCCTATTCCCATCGCGGACTTGATGATGCCCATGCGCTCAGTGCCCGCTTCGGTCACGCCTAGATGCAGCGGGTAATCACACTGCTGAGCCAGCAGTCTGTATGCGTTTATCATAGTCGCCACGTTCGAGGACTTTATCGAGATGACGATGTCCTCAAAGTCACAGCGCTCCAGTATCTTCACATGACCCATGGCGCTCTCCACCAGCGCTTCGGGAGTGGGCTTGCCGTACTTTTCCAGCAGCTCCTTTTCCAGCGAGCCGCCGTTGACGCCTATGCGTATCGGGATATGTCTGCTCTTGCAGGCGTCTACCACCGCGCGTACCTTGTCCTCGCCGCCGATGTTGCCGGGGTTTATGCGTATCTTGTCGATGCCGTTTTCCGCGCAGGCTAAAGCTATGCGGTAGTCGAAGTGGATGTCCGCTACTATCGGCACGTTCACCGCATTTTTCAGCGCGGGTATCAGCGCAACGGCGTCAAGGTCGGGAACGGCGGCGCGGATTATCTCGCAGCCCGCAGCCTCAAGCTCCTTTGCCTGCTTCATGCTGCCCTCGATATCGTGAGCTTCCACGTTGAGCATCGACTGAATATATATCCTCTTTCCGTCAAGGGTCAGATCTCCGACCTTGACGGGTCTTACGTTTCTTGCCATAGTTTTAGTCCTCGCATTTTTTATGTATCTATCCTCACCATTTCGGCGAGGGTCTTGTTTCTGTAACTCAGATCATCACGGACGGTAAAGCCGCACTTCTCCCAGAAGGCGTTGCCGTCTTTGTTTTCGGAAAAGACCACCAGCGCCACCTTGTTTATGCCCTGCTCTCTGAGAGCCGCCAGAGCCTTATCCACAAGCGCGGCAGCTATCCCGCGGCGTCTGTGCTCCGGGCTTACTGCCGTGTGGTAGATATACCCGCGCCTTCCGTCATGACCCGCTAGTATAACTCCGACTATTTTCCCCTTCTCCGTTGCGACAAAGCAGGTATCGGGATTTCTGCCGAGAAATCTCTTTATCCCCGCTTCCGAATCGTCAAGGTCGTTGAGTCCCATGCCCTTGCAGGAAAGCCAGAGAGAATACACCTGCCCGTAGTCGGCTGCCGTCATTTTCCTGATGTCCATAATGCCGTTTCCTTTTACTTGAACAGCTTGGTCACGTCGCTGACCGTCACCACCAGCATAAGCGCCAGCAGCAGAGCCATTCCCGCTAAGTGTACCGCGCCCTCGAACTTCGGGTCTACCCTGCGGCGGAAGATAAGCTCAAACAGCAGGAACACCAGCCGTCCGCCGTCAAGTGCGGGGAGCGGCAGCAGGTTGAATATGCCGATGTTTATCGTAATGAGCGCCGCCATAGTCAGCAGGTCGAGGGCGAGGTAGTGCCAGTCTATGCCCTTTTCCGACGTGGTCTCTGAATCTATTACGTCGTCTATCTGCTCGACTATGCCCACGGGACCCGAGAGGTCGTTGAGCGAATACTTGCCGCGCACCATATCGAACAGCGAGATGTAGATAAGTCTGCCGTAGGTCAGCACCGAGCGTGCGGACTCACCCGTCACCGTAACGGGATTCAGCTTTGTAGGCTTCACCATGAAGTCGATGTAGAGCGAGTTTTTGTTCTCGCCGTTGTCGCGCAGATCGAAAGTAACGTCGGGAAGGTCTACCTTCTTGCCGTCGCGCTTTACTACCATGTCGAAAACGCCGTCGTCGTCGTTCTGGAACTTATACACGATATCCGAAGCGGTGAACACTCTCATGCCGTCTACCGCAAGGATCTTGTCGCCCTCTCTGAGCGAAGCGTTCGACACCGCGTCGTCGTAGAACTTGGAGATAGTGGTCGAGGTGATAGGACCCGACGCACAGGTGTAGATCACCAGAAGTATGAATCCCAGCAGGATATTCATGACTATACCTGCCGAGACGATCGCTATCTTGCGGGGCGCGCTCTTGGTGCAGAAAGCTCCCTCATCGGTGCTTTCGGAATCCTCGCCCTCCATAGCGCAGTAGCCGCCTATCGGGAAGGCGCGAAGTGCGAAAAGCGTCTTCTTGCCCTGCTTCTTGAATATCGCAGGACCCATACCGATGGCGAACTCGTTTACCTTAACGCCGTTCATCCGCGCCACTATGAAGTGACCGAACTCATGTATCACAATGATGATCTCAAAGATGAGCAGCGCGAAAACTATGCTTAGTACCTTTGTCATGTTTGTCTCCTAACTCAGTTTATGTTTATCTGCCAAGACGCTCTATCTCTCTCCTGGCGAAATCTCTTGCGGCTCTGTCTGCGGCAAGCACCGTCTCAAGGCTGTCCTGAGGACGGTTCTCCGTGTTCTCGAGAACGTGAGTCACGATCTCGCCGATCTGCAGGAATCTGATCTTTCCGTCGAGGAACGCTCTGACCGCCACCTCGTTTGCGCCGTTGACCGCCGCAGGCAGGATGCCGCCCTTGCCCGCCGCTTTTATGCAGGCGGTAAGGCAATCGAAGGTATCGAAGTCGGGCTTTGAGAATGTCAGCGTGCCGTAGTCTGTCAGCGACAGAGGCTTTGTGGGGCACTCAAAGCGGTCGGGGTACAGCAGTGCGTACTGTATCGGTATCTTCATATCCGGCACGCCCATCTGCGCGATCACCGAGCTGTCGTTGTAGCAGACCGCCGAATGCACCACGCTCTGGCGGTGTACGACTATCTCTATCTGTTCGGGTCTCAGGTCGAACAGCCTCATTGCCTCGATGAACTCCAGACCCTTGTTCATAAGTGTAGAACTGTCGATGGTTATTTTGTTCCCCATGCTCCAGTTGGGGTGGTTGAGCGCCTGCTCGACGGTGACGTCTGCAAGGTCGGCTTTGGTCTTTCCGTAGAAGGGGCCGCCCGAAGCGGTGAGGATTATCCCGCGCACCTGTTCGGACTTGTTGCCCTGCAGGCACTGGAATATCGCCGAATGCTCGCTGTCCACGGGGTAGATATGCACGCCCTTCTCGGCGGCTCGTTTCATCACAAGCTCACCGCCCGCCACGAGGGTCTCCTTGTTGGCAAGCGCAATATCCACGCCAGCCTCGATAGCCGTAAGGGTAGGCTCAAGGCCCACCATGCCTACCACCGAGTTGAGCAGCTTGTCAACTCCGTCGAGGGCGGCTATCTGCTTCAGGCCGTCCATTCCAGTAAGCACCTTGACATCACAGCCCGAGAGAGCCTTCTCGAGCTCGGGCAGTTTTTCCTCGTTGTAGATACAGGCATACTCCGCGCCTGTCTTCTTCACCTGCCCGGCAAGCAGCTGCACGTTGGAGTGGGCTGCGAGCGCCTTTATTCTGATATTATGCTTTTCGGCGACCTCTAATGACTGGGTGCCGATAGACCCCGTAGAGCCTAAGATCGATATTGTCTGCATTTTGTAAATACCTCAATAAACAGAGCAAAGGCTTTATGACTTCGGGTCGCCCCATTCACAAAGCCTTGTGCTTAGATCACTTTAAAGTTATAAGCGCACCGATCGAGAACAGCCAGTACATGAACGGAGCTACCG
>CAMVIL010000109.1 GCA_947167535.1 uncultured Ruminococcus sp.
GATGTATATGACGTTGTTGTCGAACGTCTGCGAAAACAGCGTTTCGGGGGCTGTGCCCGTCAGGACGTATTCCGAATCGTAGTCGTCCTCCACTATCACAGCGCTGCGCTCCCTCGCCCAGCGGAGATACTCCTGCCTTCTGGCAGCCGACGCCGTGATGTGGCTCGGGTAGCTGTTGAAGGGGGTGACATGAAGTATCTGCGCCTTAGACCTTGCCAGCTCGTCGGGGCGTATACCCTCGCCGTCCATCGAAAGCAGCTCGTATTTCGCACCGTTTACGGCATATACCTGCCGTATCTTTTCATACGAAGGGTTTTCCAGCGCAACGGTATTGTCTCTGCCGAGCATCTGTATGCAGACGCCGTAAAGATACTCAGCACCCGAACCGATCACTATCTGAGATGGTGAGATCTGTATGCTCCTGCTCCTTGCAAGATACCTGCAGATAGCCTCTCGCAGCTCATAGCAGCCGTTGTTCGGGGACTTCATCAGTATCTTCTCGCCGTAATCGAGAGTGACTCTCCGAAGGTAAGCCGACACTGCCGTAAAGGGTATATCATCGCTGTGGAACTCTTCGGATATATCCGAATTGTCCGTGCTGTCGGGAAGCTCCGACAGAGGGAAGCTGTTCTCGGGCTTGTATCTGACATAGCAGCCGCTTCGGGAGCGTATCTCGCACAAGCCTTCGTCTGAAAGCAGCTGATAGGCGTGCTCGACGGTTATCACGCTGACGCTGCAGTCTCCTGCGAGCTCTCTCCTCGACGGAAGTTTAGAACCAAAGGAACAATCGCCGCTGAGTATCAGGCTTCGTATCGCGGAGTAGATCTGCAAGTATGCAGGTGTCCTGCTGTTACGGTCGATCTTTATGTACACGCCCACCACCTCTTTCTTTATTCTTTGCTGTCAATATAGTCGGATACGTTTTTCAGGAACATATAGAACACCGTCGTATCATCGTCGAGCTCGGGATGAAACGCCGCCGCCAGCTGTCTCCCCTGCCTTGCCGCCACGATCTTCCCGTCATGTTCCGACAGTATCTCGGCGCTGCCGCCGACTCTGGTAACATAAGGCGCACGGATAAACCTCATGGGGATCTCTTTGCCGTCAAAGCGTTCGGTGCAGGCAAAGCTGCCGAGCTGTCTGCCGTAAGCGTTGCGTCTGACGGTGATGTCCATCGTCCCGAAGCAGGGAGCTTCGCCGCCGTCTATCTCACGGGCAAGAAGTATCATGCCGGCGCAGGTACCAAGAACCGGCAGACCCTCATCTATCAGTTTTTTCAGCGGCAAGAACAGCTCAAGATCCGAAAGCAGCTTTTTCATGACCGTACTTTCACCGCCGGGAAGTATCAGCCCGTCTATACTGCCGTCCAGATCAGAAAGCTTCCTTATCTCAAAAGCGCCGACTCCCAGCCGTTCCAGCACTGCGATATGCTCGGCAAACGCACCCTGAACTGCAAGAACTCCGACTCTCATCATTTGCCCCTTTCAGCCATGAGCAGGGCTATCTCCTGTTCGTTGATGCCGACCATCGCTTCTCCAAGACCCGAAGAAAGCTCTGCTAAAAGCTTGGAGTCGTTGTAGTTGGTCACAGCCTTGACGATAGCTGCCGCGCGCTTTTTCGGATCGCCGGATTTGAATATTCCCGAGCCGACGAACACGCCCTCGGCTCCCAGCTGCATCATAAGCGCTGCGTCCGCAGGAGTTGCAACACCGCCTGCCGCAAAGTTCACAACGGGCAGCCTGCCGCTTTCGTGCACCTGCTTTACCAAATCGTAGGGAACGCCGAGCTGCTTTGCTTCTTCGTAAAGCTCGTCCTCGCGAAGGGAGACGATGTGGCGGATCTGAGTGTTCATCTTCCTCATGTGGCGCACCGCCTGAACGATGTCGCCGGTGCCGGGTTCGCCCTTGGTGCGTATCATAGAAGCACCTTCGGCTATCCTGCGGAGCGCCTCGCCGAGATCTTTAGCGCCGCATACAAAGGGCACGCGGAACTTCGTCTTGTCAACATGATAAACGTCATCGGCAGGAGAAAGAACCTCGCTCTCGTCGATGTAATCTATCTCGATAGCCTCAAGGATCTGCGCTTCGGCAAAGTGACCGATGCGGCATTTTGCCATTACGGGAATGGAAACAGCCTCCTGTATCGAGCGTATCATTGCAGGGTCGCTCATTCTGGATACGCCGCCTGCCGCACGGATATCCGCAGGGATACGCTCCAGCGCCATTACCGCGCAGGCTCCAGCCTCCTGTGCGATCCTTGCCTGCTCGGGAGTAGTGACGTCCATGATAACGCCGCCCTTGAGCATCTGTGCCAGTTCCTTGTTCAGTCTGTACTGTTCGTTGTTTTCACTCATTGTGATTACCTCGTTTCTGTTTTTTTCTTAGTATAACAGAACTCGGGGCAACTGCATATATCCAGTCGGGTTATATTTTCTAATGCCAGAAAAGGATATAACTGGTCATATATCCCGAACAGACAGGACTGCGTATAAAAGAAAAGGGGCGAAATGCCCCTCGTAAAAGTCTTGCTTGAACAGCGCTATTATGCTGTCAGACGAAAAATCTCTTCTGAAGCGAACGCCGCAGTCTCGGGGAAATGGCTATCACTATAAACAGCAGACCTATCATAAGGCACGCCGCCAGCGGATAGAAAGACCATTTCAGCTTGTCGTTGATGCCGAAGGTCAGGTTGATAAGGAATTCCATCAGCATCATGTAGCCGCCCGTCAGGATAAAGGCTCCGCCGAAAATGTAGAGATATCCCCGCCCCACGTACTTGCAGAGCGTCACCACTGCCGTGGTTATCAGAGCGGCGCCGCCTACTACCGGCAGAGCAAAGCTCAAAAACCACCGTCCGCCCGTATACAGGCATATGTACAGCAGAAACAGCGCACAGGCGGCGTGGTCGCAGGGGACGAACACCACCGCGT
Source organism: uncultured Ruminococcus sp. (assembly GCA_947167535.1). Classification (GTDB taxonomy): domain Bacteria; phylum Bacillota; class Clostridia; order Oscillospirales; family Ruminococcaceae; genus YE71. Next base: position 2,930 of record CAMVIL010000109.1, read on the forward strand.
TGGGGTGACGGAACCATATCGGCAGCACCGTCAGCACATAAAGCAGCGTCACTGCCGCCGCGACTATACCCGACCAGCTTATGCAGCCGTTGAGACTAAGGTCGCATATCATCGGGAGCAATGCCCCCAGCAGAAAGAACGCCGTGATAACGAACAGCGCACCCGCGCGAGTCACCGTCTGGTGCTTTATCGGCGGGTTGTCGGGGTAAAGCGGCTCGCCGTCGGGCAGCGGGAGCTCGGGATGATAGACCGTCGTGAAGCACAGCGGGCACTGTTTCTCGCTGTCTGCACGCTCCACTCCGCATTTTATACAGTACAAATCTTTCTACCTCCCGTTGCTCTCGACCTTCACCGCAAGACCCAGCTTGCGGAGGGTTGTATAGAACCTGCGTTCCAGCACAGGCTCCTCTATCGAGCGTATCATGGTGACGTACAGCTTTCCGCTGTAGCTTATCACCGTACAGTTGTTGGGCGAAGTCCTCTGCACGCCCAGCGTAAAGCCGAAGCGCTCGACATACTGCGCCATCTCCTTCGGCACTCTTATCACGCCGAGATTCGACATGGTGATGCAGGACTTCTTCTCCCCCGTCAGGTCATAGACTATCTTCATGCCGATGTTCTTGACAAACAGCGGCAGCAGCTTCAGCGGGAGCATCTGCTCCATCTTGACGTTTGCGCGTATGCGGGCTGCCATGCGCTTGGGCGAAAGCTCCAGCTGCATGGTGCTGTGAAGCTCCGAAAGTATCTCCTCGAAGCTGTAATCTCCAAGCGACGGGTCGATGCCGGGGGTGACGTACAGCACGAAATTGCGAAGTGTCTCGCTGGGGAACATTCTCCGCAGATTCACAGGGATAAGCACCTTGACAGGTCTGCGCCGTTTTTGCGGCACACGCTTCTCCTGAAGGTCGAGGAAGGACTTTATCATGACCCCCGCCATAAGCTCGGTGATGGTGACGCCGTACTCGTGCGCCTTGTCAACGACAGCCTTAGCGTCAAGCTCGCCGATTATAATATTGCGGTAACCGTCGGGTTCGGGCGTGCCTTTTAGCTGGTAGGCGGTAGCCTCGCTCCTGCTTGCCGACGTCCTTCCCGAATATCTGGGGAAGTCGTCCTGAAGCTCCTCCTCGCGGGGGGACTCGGTAATATCGAACACGCCGTCGGTGCAGGGTATCTCCGCACCGTGCTTGAGTCTGAGGTACTCGGCGGCGAGAGTCTTTAAAAATATCATACCGCCGTTGCCGTCGGCAATAGCGTGGAAGAACTCAACTGCTATCCGTCCGCGGTAGTAAAGCACGCGGAAAGCGCAGGTGAGTATGTCATCGAACGGGAAATGAGTCAGCGGGTAGTTGAACTCTTCCATCACGCGGGGTGCGTGAGGTATCTCCTCTAAGTAGTACCAGAAAGTCGAGTGCCGAAGCCTTACCGCTATCGACGGGAACCTTAGAATAACGCGGTCCAGCGCCTGCTGAAGCATTTCCGGGTCAACGTCCTCTTTGAGCGTCACCGACAGGCGGAAGACGTTGTTCCAGTTGCGGCGGCGGGCGGCGGGGTATATCTTGGCGGCGTTGTCGAGCTTCATCCACCGAAGCTGGCGCTTCGGCTTGTCTGCGCGGCTCATGTAAACATTAGCGAGCAGAGCCCGCCTCCGTAGAAGTCCGCCAGTTCCTCTGCCAGACTGATACAGCGGTCCTCGGAGGCGCCGTGTATCACAGGCTCGAACATCGACGACAGCATACCGCTGATGATGATGTGTTCAAAATACGGATCCAGCCGGGCCGCACTGTCGGAGCGCATTTCCGCCCGCAGACGGCAGGTAGCCTGAGTCTCGGCTTCGGCGATGCGGTGAATAAAGCCCTCGTAGGGCGTGCCGTCGGAAGAGAGAAGCAGGAGCTTTGTCAGCCCGCGCTCGCTGCAGGAGAGCACAGTCATGGCAGTGAGGCGGTCGGAATTGACCTTCATGAACCCCGCCTTATCCCCCTGCGAGATAGTCTCAAGCATACTCTTCTGACCGCTGACGAATATCTCCGTCAGCCTTTCCGCGTGGTCGCCGACCAGCGCAGAGAACAGCTGCTCCTTACTCTCATAATAACCATAGAACGCACCGGTAGTCACACCCGCGCTCTTTACGATATTGCGCAGCGAAGCGCCGCGGAAGCCTTTTTCGGCGAATTCTTCGGCGGCGCACTGGCGTATTCTTTTGAGTGTCTCGGGTGATGGGTTGTTCATTTGGGTTTATCCTTTGTTTGGGTTGCCTGCTTTTTTACTGACGATAAGTCTTTAAGAAATCTTCCAGACCTGCCATTGACGCCTTCAGAACGCTCAGCTCGGGCAGGTATACTATGCGGAAATGGTCAGGCTGCTCCCAGTGGAATCCACCGCCCGCTACCAGCAGTATCTTCTTCTCATGCAGGAAATCCAGCACGAACTGCTCGTCGTTGCTGATGCCGTACTTCTTGATGTCCAGCTTCGGGAATATGTAGAACGCAGCCTTCGGCTTGACCGCCGACACGCCGTCTATCGAATTCAGAGCGTTGTAGATGTACTCCCTCTGCTCGTAGATGCGCCCGCCGGGGAGCAGGAGCTCGTCCTTTCTGCCGAAGTTCTTCGGGTCGAGAGCGACGGGGATCATGTGCTGAGCAGGAACGTTGGAGCAGAGTCTCATGGACGAGAGCATATTCAG
>CAMVIL010000110.1 GCA_947167535.1 uncultured Ruminococcus sp.
CCGCCCCCACAGCCTCGACAGGACGGGGTATCCTTACGATAAGGGCATCTCTCCGGGTGTGTCGTACAGTCCCGCCCACATGAACGAGGACAGCCAGCTGGCGGTGTCTCCGCTGATATACACAGGGCTCGAGAACAAAGAGGACTGGGGCGGCGTCTGCGCTTATTATTCAAAGCTGTTTATTAACGACTGTACTGCGCTGAACAACATCATCAGCAAGGACATTTACGGAGACTGATATATGGACTGGACTACAGAACAGAATGCCGCGATAACTACCATCGACAGAGGCGTGGTAGTGCCTGCGGCGGCAGGCAGCGGCAAGACCGCCGTGCTTATCGAACGCACGGTGCGTATGCTCGAAGATCCCGATCCCGAGACTGGCTGTCCCGCCGAGAAGCTGCTCGCGGTGACCTTCACGAAGCAGGCGGCGGCTCAGATGAAGCGCAAGCTTCGGCAGGCTCTGCTTGACAGGATAGTGAAACTGGGCGACGGTGACGTCAGACAGAGAAAATGGCTGGAGACCCAGCAGGAGATGCTGGAGCTTGCCAATATAAGCACCATCGATTCGTTCTGCTATGAGATAGTGAAGAACAACATCGACGAGTTTGATTACCGAAACGGTCTGAAGATCGCCGACGAGACGGAAGCAAAGGCGATAATTGACGAAGCCGCAAGGCTCGCCCTCGAGCAGATGCGCACCGAGTTTCCCGAAAAGGCGGAGCTGCTGACCGATGCTTTCTCAAACAGGGACGATTCCGCGCTCATCGGACAGATACGCGATCTGCGTGAGTTTATCCGCTCGCTGGCGTTCCCCGAAAAATGGATCGCCGACACTCAGAAGAAGCTGTCCGTCACGGCGGAGACCGACAGGTGTGCCGGACAGCTTATGGAGTCGATGAAGCTCTCGGTGGATAAGGCGCTCAAGTACGAGGAGATGGCGGAAGCTGTCGCCCTGAAGATGCAGGGAAAGAAATACATGAAGCTTGCCTGCGACGCCCGCGAGGGTATACAGGATATCGTCAAGGCGCTGGACAACGGCAGCTGGGAGCAGCTGTTCGATGCGGCAGCAGGTATTTCCTTCGGCAGACTTTCCAAGCCTTCCGTCAAGGGTCTCGACCCCGAGGACGCCGTTGCCGAGAGTATGCTCTACGACCAGTTCAGCGTGCTGTACAACGGCATGAAGGCGCCGATAGCAGCGATAACGGCGGACGTTAACGCCGCCGGCAGGGACATCTACGAGCCTATGCAGACTTCCGCGATGATATTCTCGGCGCTGGTAGAGGCTGTCGGTATGCTTGAAAAGCACGCCGCCGAGATGAAGACCGAAAGAGGCATCGCCGACTTTTCGGACATCGCTCACATGGCGCTGGACCTGCTTGTCGTAAGCGAAGACGGAATTCCTAAGAGGACTCCGCTTGCCGAACGGATAGTCGCCGAGGACACCTACCGCGTGATGATGATAGACGAGTTTCAGGACGTGAACAACCTGCAGGAGACCATCTTCCGCGCGATATCAAAGACTCCCGACCTGAACGTGCTCGGCTCCAACGTGTTCGTCGTGGGAGACAGAAAGCAGGCGATATACCGCTTCCGCCAGTCCAACCCGAGACTGTTCACCAAGGCAGTCGAGGACGCCAAAAGCGACGACAAAACGTGGCTGAAAAACATCAGCCTTACGATGAATTTCCGCAGCCGCAGGGTGATAATAGACTTCGTCAATGCTGTCTTCCGCACCCTTATGAGCAGCGAGCTGGGCGAGGTCACCTACGATAACGAAGAGCTTCTGCGTTTCGGCGCGGGGTTCGAGGGTGAAGACAAGCCCTGCGAGCTTATGATAATTGAGGATAACGAGGATGAGGGCGAACCCGACGAGCTGAAATACTGCGCCTTCGGACTTGAGGAGCTGGCGGTCGCCAACAAGATACGCAGTATGCTGGACTCGGGCGCCGAGGTCTATGACGGCGACGAAAAGGTCATCAGAAAAGCCCGCCCCGCAGATTTCTGCGTGCTGACCCGCTCCAACGACAGCTGCGGCAAGATCGCCGAAGCGCTGAGATATGTGGGTCTGAAAGCCAAGAACGAGCAGAGCGAGGGCTACATCGGCTCCCGCGAGATCATGATAATGATAAGCCTGCTGAGGGTCATCGACGACCCCGTCAAGGACACCGACATGGCGACGGTAATGCTCTCCCCGATAATGGGCTTCACCGCCGACGATCTCGCAAGGCTCCGCATACGGGGCAGGGAAGTGCTGGCTGAGGAAGAAAAAGCGGACGACTCTTCCGAGAAGAAGCACTCATCAAAGAACATGGGTCTGCGCCTTATCATCAACCGTGCCGCTAAGGATAAGGATACCGACGAGAAGGAAAGCAAGTTCATCGACCTTTCCGATGAGGCGCTGCAGGACAAGTGCAGACAAGCCGATCAGCTTTTAAGGCAGCTGGAGTTTTACGCCGTCAGTCTGCCTCTTGATATGCTCATCACTAAGATATATGACGAGACGAGCTTTTTAGCGTCGGCAAGCGCCTTTGAGGATCCAAAGCAGCGCAGGGCGAATCTGCGCCTGCTGGTGCAGTATGCCGCAGCGTATGAGAAGAATTACTCGGGCGGCATAGCAGGATTTCTCAGCTATCTTAGCAGGATATCCGAGTCGGGTAAGGATTTCAGACAGGCAGTGACCACCTCAGGAGGGGAAGATTCCGTCAACGTCATGACGGAGCACAAGTCAAAGGGTCTGGAGTTCCCCTTCGTGATAATGGCGAAGATGAACACCAAATTCAGCGGCATGGATATCTCCAAAAAGGTGCTGCTCAATGAGTACGATGGCGCGGGGATAAAGTATTACAGGCACGACAAGCTGATGACCGTTGACACCGTGGGACGGCTGCTGCTGAAAAAGAAGGTGATGTCGGAGCAGCTCAGCGAGGAGCTGAGACTTCTCTACGTTGCCCTGACGAGAGCCAAGGAGAAGCTCATCATACCCTTCTTCCTGACAAAGAATGCGGGCAAGGCGGGGGATATCCGCGAAAGCTTCAGCAAGCTCGCGGACGCCATATACTCGGCGGGCGGAGTCAACAGCCGTATACTCTCGGAGTGTGATACCGCTTCAAAATGGCTGGCGGCATTTGTCATGCAGTCGGAGTTCAACCTGCCGCTGCTGCAAGCGGTGGGAAGAGGCGACCTGGCGGCGGAGCTTGCCTCCAAGGCGAAGTACAGCGCCGAAGAGCGTCCCGATCTTGTCTGGGTTCAGCCTGATCTGACGCTGTCCCACGATCCTGCGGAGAAATTCATAAGCTCTGCTCCCGACCCCGAGCAGGTCGAAAAGCTTGTGGAAAAGTATTCGCGAAAGTACGAGGGCAGGCAAAAGACCGCCGCTTCAAAGCGGACGGTGACAGAGATCGTGGCTGAGATGCGCCGCGAGGAAAGTTCGGACGAAAAGACCGATCACAGCTTCTTCCCGCAGCTTGGAAGCCTTACAGAGGAAGCGGGCAGACTGACAGCTGCACAGCGCGGCACCTTCACCCACCTGTTCATGGAGCTTGCCGATTACGAACGCGCGGAGAGCGACGTCAAGGCTGAGCTTGAACGGCTGAGATCTGCGGGCAGAATGTCCCCCATCGAAGCCGACGGAGTGTACATCGACGCGGTGAAGCGCTTCTTTAAGGGCGATCTTTACCGCAGGCTGAAAGCTTCCGACGATGTCCGCCGCGAGATGAAATTCATGGTCTCGGCTGAGGACGCGGGGCTCGACAGCAAGTTCGACAAGTACCTCGACCGAAGCGGAATGCTTCAGGGCGTCTGCGACTGCATCTTCCGCGAGCCCGACGGCTACGTGCTGGTGGACTACAAGACCGACGGCTTCACCGACATCTCCCAGCTGGACAACTACCACATTCAGCTGGAGCTTTACAGATCCGCGCTGGACATAATCCTGCCGATGCCCGTCAAGGCTTGCTACATCTATTCCTTCAAGCTCGCCGAGGGCAAGGAGATAACGCTGTAAGCAAACAGACCGTCCGTTTGGAATCGGGCGGTCTGATGTTTATTATGGCTCAGCTTCTGGGATTTCCCGAGGGACGCTGAGTTCCCGAAGCGGGGGGAGTCTCGGGCTCGGACGACAGCTGCGGGCAGCTGAGAGCGCAGGGGTCGAGTGCCTGCGGGAAGAACTCGCTGGCGGGGAAGCTCATCTTGTCAAACAGCTCGCAGGGGCTGTCGGTGTTTGTCGAGCACTCCTTGGCGGGCATACAGTACTCGTAGCTGGGTATCATCAGAGGCACGGGACGCGCCAGCTGAATGATAGCGAAGAGTCCGATGGTGATGTAGACGGGACGCGCTTCGTCGCCTGCGGGCGTATCCCCGAGGCTTGCCGCCAGACAAACGGGCGGTGCAAGGTTGACCGAAGCCACAGGCAGAGTGCAGAAGTCGCAGGAACAGCAGGCGCAGCCGCTGGCGGCAGTTTCCTGAACGGCAGCTGCCGTGTCGTCCGAGCTGAAGCGGATACTGCTGCCGTCGCTGCCGAAGAGTATCACGCGCTTTGAGAATGTCGAGGTGCCGTAAACTATCGTGGGCGGGGTGACTCCCGTCTCGTGGGCTTCGATCTCGGCGTTGAAGGTGTAGGTCACGTCCACCGTGTAGAAGCCTCTGTTGAAGGGAACGGGGTCGATGACGAAGCCGACGTCGGAAACGCTTGTTTTCTTTACCTTGATGTAAGAAGCGGAATTGATCGCCGCCTCGCTCTCGTCGTCCACGGTAAAGATGAGATCTTCAAGGCAGTCCTGCGAGCTGCAGGAGTCGAAGATACGCATGACATCGACGCAGCAAGCCTCTTTGAACTGTCTGCCTGATAAGTTGTCACTCATAAAAATGCTCCTCCTTGTAAGCTTATTATGACATATGTAACGTCATTACTATATTCTATTCGGGAGCACGGGGATTTGTGCATTTTTTTTGGACGCACACTTTCCGTTTTATTCTCTAAGACACTGTGAGTTAAAATGAAAGTGTTGCGCAAACCGCGATATAGCGTGCTTTCCAACACTTTCACTGAAAACAATTAAAATGAAAGTGTTAAAATACCTCAACACTTTCACTCTAAATAAAAAGAGTGAAAGTCTGGGAAACGCCCATAAACTAAGGGTTTTCTCAAGACTTTCATTTTAACTCGGACTGCCCTTGACGGATTCCCTAAGGGCACTGTTACTTAAAATAAATCCTCGGTAAAAAGTGTGCTATTACGTGGGGTTTACGAGGATTTAATATATTTGCTTATATTAAATCCTCGAGGATTTAATTTACCGTCACGAGGATTTAATCTGAAAAAACGTTGAAATACCGCGGTTTGCGCCGAGGATTTAATTTAACTCGGAGTGTTCTTGGGGGCGCGTTTGCCGCCTGCCCTTGATGGTTTCCCCAAGGGCACTGTGAGTTAAAATGAAAGTGTTGCGCAAACCGCGATATAGCGTGCTCTCCAACACTTTCACTGAAAACAATTAAAATGAAAGTGTTAAAATACCTCA
>CAMVIL010000111.1 GCA_947167535.1 uncultured Ruminococcus sp.
ATCACCAAGAAATACAATGTCCTCAGTGAGATGGGGGAACGGTATATCGAGGAGATAAAGAAGTATCTGAGCACGGTTGAAAACGATATGTCGATCAGAATAAAAGAATGATCTCTCTGATCGGGCAACGGCTTCCTGCCCGCAGGAAATGGAAAACAGTCACATCATAAATACAAGCAGAAAGGGACTTGACCGCACGACCGCGATCAAGTCCCTTTGATCATAACAAGCCTCAGGTTATAGGCAGAACCTATACTCAAATCTAAAAAACATGAATTGGACAAATACCCACACCGGTGATATAATAAGTTCAACAAAAAGCAAAGGGGCTGATTCCAATGAAGAAACAAAACATATTTATTCTCGGCTCGAAGATAAAGGCGATAGACCGAATGTGAACTTTCACAGGTCAGACGGAAAGTAAATAAGTATGGAGAAGAAAAAAGCATTGGAGGAATAGAAAATGGCAGAGAAAAAATACAGATTTGAGACACTGCAGCTTCATGTCGGACAGGAAGAGCCCGACCCGGCTTCGGATGCAAGAGCAGTACCGATATATGCGACTACATCTTATGTATTCCGTGACTCACAGCACGCGGCAGACCGCTTCGGTCTGAGGGACGCGGGCAACATCTACGGCAGGCTCACCAACTCGACGCAGGACGTTTTTGAAAAGCGAATAGCCGCTCTTGAGGGCGGCGCAGCGGCTCTGGCGGTCTCATCGGGTGCGGCGGCTATCACCTACACCATCGAGGCACTCGCCGGACAGGGTGAGAACATCGTCGCTGCAAAAACCATCTACGGCGGCACCTACAACCTTCTCACACACACGTTGCCGAGATACGGAATCACTACGACCTTTGTCGATCCCTACGAGGAGGGCGCCTTCGAGAAGGCGATAAACGACAAGACAAAGGCGCTGTTCATCGAGACGCTCGGCAATCCCAACTCTAACGTCATTGATATCGAGAAGGTGGCGGCTATTGCTCACAAGCACGGCATTCCGCTGGTGGTGGACAGCACATTTGCGACACCGTTCCTTGTACGTCCCATCGAACACGGCGCGGACATCGTGGTACACAGCGCGACCAAATTTATCGGCGGGCATGGCACGGCGATCGGCGGCGTGATAATCGACGGCGGAAAGTTCGACTGGAAAGCTTCGGGCAAGTACCCGTGGATATCCGATCCGAACCCGAGCTATCACGGCATCAGCTTCTCCGACGCGGTGGGAGCTGTGGCGTACATCACGTACATACGCGCAATACTGCTGAGAGACACTGGCTCGACCATCTCGCCGTTCCACGCATTTATCTTCCTTCAGGGACTTGAGTCGCTCTCGCTCAGAGTAGAGCGTCATGTGCAGAACGCGCTTGAGATCGTCAAATACTTAAGCTCGCATCCGCTTGTTGAGGCTGTGCATCATCCATCGCTTGAAAGCGAACCCAGCCATGAGATATACAAGAAATACTTCCCGAACGGCGGCGGTTCTATATTCACCTTCGAGGTGAAGGGCGGCGAGGCTGAAGCAAGAAAATTCATCGACAACCTTGAGATATTCTCTCTGCTGGCAAACGTTGCGGATGTGAAATCACTCGTGATCCACCCGGCGTCCACGACGCATTCTCAGCTGACTGAAGAGGAACTTCTGGATCAGGGCATCAAGCCTAACACGATACGACTTTCGATAGGCACCGAAAATATCAAAGACCTGATCGAAGCTCTCGACGACGCTTTCTCAGCGATAAAATGACATAAGCCAGACAACAAGTCAGACAATACTTCCAATCCGATATATTTGATAAATACCCCCTCTCAGAAAGATATTATTGTTCAATTGCAGACCTCCCCGTATCCGACGGATCACGGGAGGTCTTTTATTTCTGCGCATAACGTCTGACCGATGCTGACACCTTACGTGCTCTCAGGCATAAAAATGCCCCCTTTTGTCAGATCTCTGATCCGAACAAAAGGGGGACATTACGGTCATTGATATCAGTTTACGTCCACCTTATAGTAGAGCTCCTCAGCAAATTCCTTCGGGTCACTCTTCAGATATCCTATCTGTGCAAGTCCGTCAACGAAATACTGCACGTTATCCTTGACCTTGTTATCCCATTCACCACCATGCTCCGATGCGGAGGGATAGCCGTAGCTCTTGATAAGCTCCACTGCAAGCTCCTTATCCTCGATAGCCGAGTGATTCTTCGTAGTGATAATATCAACAGCCTCTTCGGGATTCTCGTAGATCCATTCCTGAGCCTTTCTGTAAGCTGCAAGAAGGTCTGAGATCTCCTGCGGATTCTCCTTCAGCAGCTTGTCCGAAGCATAAAGGAAGCAGCAGAAATGATCCTTGAAGAAGTCATCGGTGCTGAGATCAAAAATGATCCTTACCTCGCCTGCCTTCTCCTTCACCGAACCGAGGGGATCCCATACAGCTGCAACGTCCACCTCTCCGTTGAAAAGCGCCTCAAACTCAAGGTTGCCGTCGGAGTACGGAAGGAATGTCACTTCCCCGTCAGTAGGGTCTGCGGAAATGCCCGCATTTTCAAGCAACAGACTTGCGGTCTGATGGGGTGTTCCGCCGATCTCGTCTACGGCGATCTTCTTGCCTTTGAGATCATTGACAGTATAGATATCAGAATCGGGTCTCACTGCGAATTTGATGCAGCCCTCGTGAAGTCCGTCAACGACCTTTACGTCGATGCCGTTTTCGATGGACGGAAAGAACTGAAAGTCACCGTTTACGATGGGGATCGTGCCGTTATTGAGACCGATCTTGCGTGTCTCGAAATCAGCGGAGATCAGCTCAACGTCGAAGCCCTGCTCTGCGAAGTAACCGTTCTCATAAGCGATATAGATCGGCGCACTGCAAAGCGAGCCGTCCTTGCCCGGTATAGTGATATGACCATACTTGAACTCATCACCCGAAGCGTTGGTATTCGCTTCCGTGTCTCCGGATACCGTTGAACCGTCATCAGCTTTTGAAGCCGAGCAGGAGGTCAGCAGACCAAAGGTGCACACAACTGCCGTTACCGATGCCAGAATTCTCTTTTTCTTTTTCATATGTATTCCTCCATATTCATATTTGCGGAGCATCTGTCTGGTGCTCCGCATAATTGACCTTGTTGTGTCATACCCTGTTTCGCTGATGGAATTCAACTCTGTCAAGGTATGCTGTTATTTTTTTCAGGGCGGTGTCGATATCATGCTCGATGTCAAAAGCGTAGATACCGTTATGCTCGAAATACTTGAACACCCTCTGACCGAAGCTCTTGCAGATCACACATTTACAGTCACTGACGAGCTCAAGTCCGCTGTGTTCAGAGCATCCGCTGCCGCCCTTTTCGTCACAGCCGGCGTTACGCCTTTCACGCGGATAACGGGTCTCTGAAAGGGTGATCCCGCTCTCGCGCACCTCGTATATCAGAAACTTCTCTGCCTGTCCGAAAGATGTGTCGATGCTGACGCCATCTGATGAGGATACGGCTATCTTATATGCCATCTCGCACCTCCGTCACTTCTTGTGATAGGAAAACGGATCCTGATCATACCATCCGCTCTTGTAGGGCGAGCGGAAATTCTCTCCGAGATGTTTAAAGTATGAAGCGTTGCCAAGGGCGAACTCTATCTTCTTTGCCGCCTGATATACTCCGCTGAAACCGAAATATGATCCTCCCACATCAAATTCAGGTATTGTCAGATACCCGAGCTTTGAGGGGACCTGATTATATCCCGAGTGAACGAGCACGATATCGGGATCGAGTTTTCGTATCTGGTTGACATACTCAAAGGGCTGATCGCTGACGATCACCGACAGCTCCGGCAGTCTTTCTGAAAGCTCGTCGAATACGGGATCTGCGTTGGTATCGTATAGATATCCCACGAGCCCGACTATCTCAAGTCCGAGCTCCTGCAGAAGATATGCTTCATTTGCCGATCTGACGCTTCCGCCGGTTATGAGTATGCGCTTCCCCTTGATCTTCTGCTTGATCGGTTCGAGTGCTTTCAGAAGTATCTGCTCTTCACTGTCAGCAAGGCGTCTGGCTCTTTCCTCGAGTCCGAAATGCCTGCCGATACCTATGAGCCATTCCTTTGTAGCTTTGATGCCAAGAGGCATTTTCACATACGATGGTATACCATATTTCTCGCGAAGATAGCGGAGGATATAGTCGTCGTGCATCTCGCACAGGCTGACGTTCAGCGCGGCTTCTGAGAAAAAGCGTATCTTGTCGCTGTTGGCGTACTCAGCCATGACGTTCACGTTCAGATCCAGCAGATTCATCAGACGTGTAAGCTCCTGCTCATCGGGTGCTCCGGCAGATTCGAGTGAGAGCAGATTTACATTATGGGCACGCTTATACTCGTAAGCCTCGGCGTTTATCAGCGAGAGAGTATCGGCTTCACTTGCAGGAACGTAGTCCTTGAAAGGTATAGGCTCGAATTTGATATGCCGAAACAGCGAGTGATAGAAAGCGTCATAAGCGCTGGAAACAACTCTGGAACGGAAGCCGGGACAATGCACGGCAGTCAGCTGCGCGGAGATGACCTTCTGCTCGTCCTTTACGATCTGCTCGATATTGTCGCCCATTATGTTTGGCGCGCAAGTGGAGATCACGAAAATGATCTCGGGTCTGAACGTCCTGTCTGCATATTCTATGGTCTGCTTCAGCTTTTTCTCGCTGCCTGTGACTATCTCAGTCTCTGTCAAATTTGTGGACAGCCAGTTGAAGGGCTTGACCGTCAGACCTCTTGCAGCCTTTCCGAAATTTGTGGACGGGACTAAAGTATGCAGAGCCGTTCCGCAGCCGATAGGGCCGTGAACGATTATAACTGAATTCTCGATCGAACTGCTCATGATGATCGACAGCGACATCTGACAAGCGCTGCTCGACTGCCAGAAGCGTCTGTCCTTGCCTTTAAGACATCCGCAGCGTGAGCAGTCCACAAGCTCACAGCTTGAACCGTGGAATGCATCAGAGGTCTCCATTCGTTCCTCTCTTGTGGGAGGGATACTGCTTTTAAAATAGTTTTCCATATTCTTACCCTCCTTATCTTGCTGCTAGCGGAACGCTTATCAGGTCTTCAAGAAGCGTCAGCGCACCTCTGTAACCTGCGTAGCCTCTGTTTGCTATCAGTCTGTTTCTTACGGGATAGCTGACCGCAAGAGTCAGCGCTCCCAGAGTATCGGCTGAATATTTTTCTATGGAACTTCCCAGCAGGAAAAACGGCGAGTGCGCATCATAATATCTGTCACCGTGATCCCTGAAATGCTTCTTCGACAAATGCCACTCTATCTGCTTTGAGTTCGGCTCGAACAGAAGCTCCGCTTCAAGGCCGCTCTGAGCGTGGGCTTGAAGTATCTGATCCTGTCGCTTTCTTGACAAGATATCCGTAACGGCGATATCTTCAACGTGCCAGCCAAGCTCTTCCGACAGAAATCCCGCAAGAGGAAGGGCGTAGTTTGAATTTGCCACCACAGCCGAATAATA
>CAMVIL010000112.1 GCA_947167535.1 uncultured Ruminococcus sp.
ACCTGCTCTGCGGCAGTCTATGATGCTTCAACTGGTGAGATGCGTCAGTCTAAACAGCTGCTGCCCGTAAAAGAAGGAGAGAAAGGCGTCCGTCAATCGGACGCTGTTTTCCATCACACGGTTTTACTCCCGCAGATGCTCGATAACCTTTCGGAGTTGCTTCCGAAAGTGTCGGCGGTAGGAGTCAGCGACCGACCGTCCTGCCGCACCGATTCGTATATGCCCTGCTTTATGACAGGTCTCGGCACTGCAAAGGCGATAGCAGCTGCAAGGGGAGTTGAGTTCTACCCCACTACCCACCAGACGGGACATATCCTCGCCGCTCTCTATTCTGCCGACAGTCTTGCACTTGTTAAGGAGAAACGCGAGTTTATCGCATTCCACGTAAGCGGCGGTACTACCGATATGCTGCTGTGCCGTCCCGATGAGCAGAAGCTTCTGGACATCACCCGAATAGGCGGCTCCTCAGACCTCAAGGCGGGTCAGGCGATAGACCGCTGCGGCGTCATGCTGGGACTCAGATTCCCCTGCGGCGCAGAACTCGAAAAGCTGGCGGCTGAGCAGTACGACAGCATCAAGGTCAGACCGTCCCTCAAGGGCATGGAATGCTCGCTGTCGGGGATAGAGAACAAATGCAAAAAGCTGTTCGACGAGGGCGCTGACAGATCGTATATAGCCGCCTTCTGCTTAAAGTCGGCAGGCACGGCGATAGACGCCCTTACTTCGGCAGCTCTTGAAGAATACGGAAGCGGGCTTCCCGTCATCTACGCGGGCGGAGTCATGTCCGATAAGCTTATAGCGGGTCAGCTTGCAAAGCGCGAGAACGTAATGTTCGCGGCTCCCGAGTTTTCCTGCGACAACGCTGCGGGCGTTGCACTTTATGCCGCTTTCATGGAAGGACTGGTCTGATGTCATCTATACTCAGCGTTTCTCAGCTGAATAAATACATATCGTTAAAGCTGGGCGGCGATGTTAAGCTGAAAGGTCTGACCGTCCGCGGCGAGCTTTCCGAATTCAAGATACATTACAAATCGGGTCATGCATATTTCGTGCTGAAAGACTCCACATCTCAGATAAAGGGCGTGATGTTCTCGCGCTCGGTGCAGAAGCTGGGATTTATGCCGCAGAGCGGTATGAGCCTGCTCTGCACCGGCAATCTTGAGGTCTACGAACCTCAGGGCAGCTACCAGATAATCGCCACCGAGCTTATTCCCGCGGGAATAGGCGCGAAGTTCATGCAGCTCAATGCAGTGAAACAGAAGCTGACCGAGATGGGCGTGTTCGCAGAGGAGCGAAAGAAGCTTCCCGAACTGCCGAAGAAGATAGCGGTCGTGACTTCTCTGAACGGCGCTGCTCTGCAGGACGTGTTGAATATCATGCGTCGCAGATACCCCGCAGGCGAGATCGAGATCTTCCCCGCGCAGGTGCAGGGCGAGACCGCGCCCGCTACGATAACGGCTGCACTGAAAAAGGCTGACTCCAGCGGCGCAGATGTGCTGATCCTCACCCGCGGCGGCGGTTCCTTTGAAGACCTTATGCCGTTTAATACCGAAGAGGTGGCGCTTGCCGTGGCGGCGTGCAAGACTCCCATAATCAGCGCGGTGGGTCACGAGACGGATACCACCCTCGCCGATCACGCCGCCGAGCTGTGCGCTCCCACTACCGAGCTTATGCTGAACGCTCTTGACTCGATGGCTATGCGGCTGAACAGCGCCTTTATGCAGTTTCTGACGAATAAGAATGACATTGTCGATTCGCTGACCGAAGCGGTCGGAAGATCTGACCCGAGGATAGAGATATCCCGCAAAAGAGAGATCTCCGAATCCCTCGGAAAGGATCTGCAAAGGTCGATGCTTGCTTTGATCTCAGAAAAGCAGAATAAGCTCGATAATATATGCGGCAGACTGAAAGCCTTAGACCCGCTGAGCGTTCTCGAGCGCGGGTATTCCATTACACTGAAAAACGGACAGCCCGTAACGGGTGCCGATGATATCGAAATTGGTGATGACATCGTGATCCGCTTCAAGAACTTCTCAGCAGAGGCGAAGATCACGGCGATAACAGATGTCTGAACAGAGGTATGATAAATGAACGAAATAGATAATTTTGAAAAATCTGTCAAGAGACTTGAAGAGATAGTCTCAAAGCTTGAAGCTGGTGACCTTACTCTCGCCGAGAGCATTTCTCTTTACAAGGAAGGCTCAGAGCTTTCCGAGGGCTGCCGCAAGGCGCTCAAGGAAGCAGAGCTGACAGTGACAGTTAACGACGAACAATAAAAGGAAGTTATAACAATGACCGAAAACTCACAGCTTACCCTGAATGTTTACTGTAAGAATATAAACGATTCTCTCAGAGCGCTGACCGCCGATAAGCCTTACCTTCGCGATAATATCGTTGAGGCGATGGAGTATTCCCTTATGGCCGGCGGCAAGCGCCTCAGACCTGTGCTTATAATGGAATTCTGCCGTATGTGCGGCGGAAATGCGGCGGATATAGTAGACCTTGCCTGCTCCATCGAGCTTATACATACCTTCTCGCTGATCCACGATGATCTGCCTTGTATGGACGATGACGATTACCGACGCGGAAAACCCAGCTGCCATAAGCAGTTCGGCGAAGCGACAGCCCTGCTGGCAGGCGATGCGCTGAACACCCTCGCTTTCGAGGTTATAGCCGAAGCCGCTATGCAGGAGAAGATCTCCGCGCAGGCTGCTGTTATGCTGGTTTCAGTCCTTGCAAAGGCTGTCGGCGTCAAGGGCATGATCGGCGGTCAGATCATCGACCTCGCCGCCGAGGACAGACAGATCTCCATTGACGAGCTGGATCTGCTCCAGCAGAACAAGACTGGCGCTCTGATAGAAGCTGCCTGCGTCATGGGCGTTATCATCGCGGGCAAGTATGACATGATCCCCGCAGCCGCAGAATATGCGGGCTGTCTCGGAAGAGCTTTCCAGATAGTTGATGATATCCTTGACGTGACCGGTTCCTTCGAGGAACTGGGCAAACCGATTGGCAGCGACGCCGAGCAGAAAAAGAGTACATACGTTACCGCACTTGGCATCGAAGGAGCGCAGAAGGAAGCTGACCGCCTCACCGAGTCGGCACTGACAGTGCTCAGACAATTTGAAGATAACGATTTCCTATTTGAACTTACAAAGGATCTGCTTCACAGAAGAAGCTGATCGTGTCTGGAGCTGTTTTACAGAATGAAGAATAGATTTGATTTGAATAAAATGGATCTGCCCGGTGACGTCAAAAAGCTTTCATACGAAGAATGTGACAAGTTTGCCGCTCAGATAAGAAAAATACTTATAGAGACAGTATCTCACAATGGCGGACACCTTTCCTCTAATCTCGGCACCGTCGAGCTGACGCTCTCACTTCACAGGATCTTTGATTCCCCGAAGGACAGCTTTGTCTGGGACGTCGGCCATCAGGCATATACCCACAAGCTGCTGACAGGACGCGCCGATACTTTTGATACCATACGCTTAAAGGACGGCCTCAGCGGCTTTCCCCGCCCCGATGAATCTGAGCATGATGCGTTTATCTGCGGTCACAGCTCTATCTCGGTGTCGGCGGCGCTGGGTATTGCTACTGCAAAGAAGCTGAATAATGATCCCCATTTCACGATAGCGATCCTCGGCGACGGTGCATTCACCGGCGGCGAATGCTTTGAGGGCATGAACAATGCGGGAAAAAGCGGCACCAACCTTATCCTCGTGCTCAACTATAATGAGATGAGCATTTCCAAGAACGTCGGCGCTCTTTCAAAGTATCTTTCGACCCTCAGAACTAAGGAATCTTACCATCGCACCAAGGACGCCGTGGAGAATGTTCTCGACAAGACGCCTATCATCGGTGCTCCAATAAAAAAGGTCGTGCGCTCTTCAAAGAATGCCTTCAAGGATATGCTGCTCCACAGCACTGTTTTTGAGTATATGGGCTTCAAGTTCGTAGGTCCCATCGACGGACACAACATGGAAGAACTTGACGACGGTTTTGCTGCTGCCAAGGCTCTGCAGTGTCCCACTGTCGTTCTGGTGGAGACTCAGAAGGGTCACGGCTATCCCCCCGCTGAGGCAAACCCCGGCGGCTATCACGGCGTCAGTGCATTCGAGCTGTCAAACGGCAACCCTGACGTTGTTCCAACTGACAGCTATTCCTGCGTTTTCGGCAGACGTCTTACCGACCTTGCCTACGAGCATAACAATATATGCGCAGTTACTGCGGCGATGAAATTCGGCACGGGACTGCAATACTTCCATAAGGCTTTCCCCGACCGCTTCTTCGACGTCGGTATAGCCGAACAGCACGCCGCGACATTCTGTGCGGGACTGGCGTCCAGCGGAATGGTGCCTGTTTTTGCGGTGTATTCCACTTTCTTACAGAGAAGCTATGACCAGCTGCTGCACGATATAGGCATTCTCGGTCTGCACATAGTTTTAGGCGTAGACCGTGCGGGAATAGTCGGCGAGGACGGCGAGACTCATCAGGGTATTTTCGATGTCTCTTTCCTGACTACCGTGCCGAATATCAAGATATACTCTCCCTCGTGTTACAGAGAACTCGAGGTCTGTCTTGACAAGGCGATACTTGAAGACAAGGGCGTCTGCGCGGTAAGATATCCCCGCGGCTCCGATAAAACTCAGCGTGAGTATATCGCTCCCGCAGTTGATTTTGAATACGAGCAGAACGGTTCTCGGGTGCTGGCTGTCACATACGGCAGACTCTACGGAGAGCTGAAAAAAGCTCAGGCTCAGCTTGAAGCTGACGGCAGGAAGCTGGACATTCTGAAAATGGTCGAGATATTCCCTCTGTCGGAAAAATATGCCGAGATAATGCGCGGTTATGATAAGGTGTTCTTCTTCGAGGAATCCTACCGTTACGGCAGTATAGGCGAAAAGTACGCCGCAATGGGTATCCCCCTTGAGCTTGCGGCGATAGATAATTACGTTCCTCACGGAAAGGTGGAGGAGCTTCTGGACGATGTCGGTCTGTCTGCCGGGAAGATGCTCGACAGAATGACCGCGAATTTTGATGAAAATGACAAGACTTGATCTGTTTCTTTTTGAAAATGAATATGCTTCCAGCCGCGAAAAGGCAAAACGCCTGATCGACGATGGACTTGTGAGCGTCAACGGAAAGACTGCTTCAAAGCCGTCGATGAAGATCTCGGGTGATGAGGATATCTCGGTCGCCGAGCATCAGAACTATGTCGGCAGGGGAGCGCTGAAACTCGTCCGCGCTTTCGAGCAGTTCCCGATCTCCGCTGAGGGAAAAGTGTGCGCCGATATCGGTGCTTCCACGGGCGGATTTACTCAGGTGCTTCTGCAAAGGGGCGCTGAGAAGGTGTATGCCGTAGATGTCGGACACGGACAGCTTGCCGCCGAGCTTTGTGAGGATAAGCGGGTAGTCAACTGCGAAGGCGTGAATGTAAGGTATCTTCAGGAGGATTTCTTCGAGGAGCCTGTGACT
>CAMVIL010000113.1 GCA_947167535.1 uncultured Ruminococcus sp.
CCCAGATGTTCGTAGGCATCGAACATTATGCCTCTGTTAAAATTGTCCTTATTTATCTGCATTGCCGTAACCTCGGAGCGTGCTCACATTCAAAAAATCAGACTCTTCTCTCGGTGGGAGCCGTATTATGCTTCTTTACGATGCCGACAAACTGCTGACACTCGTCGTCGCTGAGCGAGCCGAATCTCTCGTCGAAGAAGTCGGTGATGTTGCCGCGCTTGTCGTCGATGTACTTCACGCCCTTTTCGGTGATGGTGACGAACACCTTGCGCTTGTCGGCAGTACCGCATCTGCGCTCGATCATGCCCTTGTTCTCCAGCGCCTTCAGGATAGACGCTACGCGGGCGGTGGATATCCCGAGCTTCTCGGCGATCTTACCCGGCTGAACGCTGTCCTCCTCACTGATGTTCAGGTACAGCAGAAGTCTGCACTCGCCGCGGAGATACTCGCTGAGCATACCCGCCTCGTCACCGTAGTAAGCTATTCTCAGAGCGTCAAAAAACGCCTCTGTATACTTGTTTGTTGACATAACAGCACTCCTATCTCTAACACTATTAGCTATTATAGCATAACAATTCACTAATGTCAACAGCTGGAAATTAAGAAACGGTTTACGAGGTTTAAAAATTCTGCAAAAAGCCCCAAGGCTCGCACCTCGGGGCTAGTTTTAGTATGTCAGATCTTCTTCAGCTCTTCGTCGGAGACCAGCTTGAAGCCGCCTTCCTCCAGCGCTGTTACCGCTGTGTCCAGCTTGTCTACTCTCAGCACGAGATAGGCTGTCTCGTCAGTCTCGCTGATGAACGCCGCGTACATATACTCGACGCTGATGTTCTCCTTGTAGAGGCACTCCATAGCGTCAGCCAGTCCGCCCGGCTTGTCCGCCAGTCTGATGCAGAGCACGTTGGTGCTGGTCACTGCAAGGTCGTTTTCCTTGAACACCTGCAAAGTCTTCTCGAAATCATTGACGATAAGTCTCAGTATGCCGAAATCCTTAGTGTCGGCTATGCTCATCGCGCGGATGTTTATGTTGTTGTCGGCAAGCAGTCTCGTGATTCCGGAAAGCCTGCCGGGACGGTTCTCGCAGAAAACCGATAGCTGTTTTACGGTCATTTCTATCACTCTCTTTCGTTAAAATTTTACGTTCAATATTAAAGCTCAGCCGCGAACAGCACCCAGAATCCCTTGTCGGAAGCGAATTTCCAGAATGCCGCGCTGTCCTCGAAATGCTCCAGCGCATCTTCAAAGTCGTCGGAGTCCTTGTCGGGGTACTCGTCGGCGGGGATGCGGTCGTACAGCTTCTTGAAATCCGCCGCACCGAGCTTTGAAAGCTCCCCGCAGACTGCGCTCACCGTGAGGGGCGGCTTGGCGGTGATGATGTTGTAATCGTCGTATGACGCGTCATCGTAGTAGATGAGCTCGCCGCCCAGAATGGCGGGAGCAAGCGGCGAATCCGAGTCGAAATCGAAGCCGCCTGTCAGTGCGCGGTGAATCGCTTCCCAGCTTCCGTCAAGCTCGTAGGTGCGCTCGGGGTAGTCCTCGAAGTACTGCTCCTCGATCTCGCGCGTGATGTAGGCGGGACGCTTTTCCGCAGGCAGCTCACGCAGCGCGTCCACCGTGTCGGCGGGGACTGCAAAGAGAAATCCCATTCCCATTATACAAGCTTCCTCTTGTCCACAACGCGGACAGCCTTGCCCTCGGAGCGGGGGATGGACTTGGGCTCAACAAGCTTGATCTTGGCGCGGATACCCAGCATACTGTGGATATCGCCCGCGATCTTCTTCTGGAGCTCCTCGAAGGTCTTGACGGTGTCGGAGAACATATCGGGAGATACCTCGACCAGTATCTCGAAGGTGTCTGTGGTGCCTACGCGGTCTACGACTATCTGGTAGTTCGGGGTGGCGTTGGACATCTTGAGCAGCCCCGCCTCGATCTGGGACGGGAATACGTTGACGCCCTTGATGATGAGCATATCGTCTGTTCTGCCCATAGGCTTAGCCATCTTGACGAGGGTCCTGCCGCAGGAGCACTTCTCTCTCGACAGCACGCAGACGTCGCGGGTGCGGTATCTGAGCAGCGGAAAAGCTTCCTTGTCAAGGCTTGTGAACACCAGCTCGCCCTTGCTGCCCTCGGGGAGCTGTTCGCCTGTGTCGGGGTCGATTATCTCTGCAAAGAAGTGGTCTTCGTTGATGTGCATACCATTCTGCTCGCAGCACTCGAAGGCAACTCCCGGACCGCTGGATTCGGTCAGACCGTAGATGTCGTAAGCCTTGATACCCAGCATACGCTCGATCTCCTGACGCATTTCCTCAGTCCAGGGCTCGGCTCCGAAGATGCCCGCTTTGAGCTTGAGTTCCTCGGGTTTGATTCCCATTTCGGCAACAGTCTCGCCGATGTAAGCCGCATAGGACGGTGTGCAGCAGAGAATGGTGGAGCCTAAGTCCTGCATGAACTGGATCTGTCTCTCGGTGCTTCCGGAGGACATAGGCAGGGTCAGGCAGCCTACCTTGTGAGAGCCGCCGTGCAGTCCCATGCCGCCTGTAAACAGACCGTAGCCGTAAGCTACGTGACATACGTCGTCCTTGCCGCCGCCTGCAGCGGTGATGGCGCGGGCGGTACATTCTTCCCACATATCAACGTCGTTCTGGGTGTAGAACGCCACTACGCGCTTACCTGTGGTACCGCTGGTGGAGTGGATGCGCACACACTCGGAAAGCGGCTTGGCCAGCAGTCCGTAGGGGTAGGCATCGCGCAGGTCTGCCTTTGAAAGAAAAGGCAGCTTGTGCAGGTCGTCGATCGACTGGATGTCATCGGGTGTGACGCCCTTTTCTTCCATCAGTTTTTTGTAGTAAGGCACGTTGTCCCAGACATGACGCACCTGCTTCACGAGCTTCTCGCTCTGGAGCTTCTTCATTTCCTCGCGGGACATACATTCGTATTTTTCGTCCCAGATCTTGTTTTCGGGCATTGAAACTGATCCCTCCTAGTTTTAAATTAATATCATAGTTCTGACGAACATAATATACCTGTTACATATGTTTAAAGCGGCAAAGTATCAAGCCAAAAGCCGCAGGCGAACAGTGTCCGCCCGCAAGCCTTCGATATTTAACTATTATACCGCTTCCCTGCCGAGAGCAAACGCCTTCTTGTTGAGCTCCAAGAACTTAGCTGGCACACACTGCTCGAGGGCTGCCTGCCATACGCTCTCCTCAAAGGGTAATTTTTTGGACACTACGCCCATAAGCACCACGTTTGCGGCCTTGGAAGTTCCCGCCTGCTCTGCAAGTCCGAGAGCGTCTACGGCTGTTACCTCAACGCCCTTAGCTTCTATCTTGCCGATGATGTCATCGGGATATACAGCAGCGCCGGTGATAACGGGCATGGGGTCGAGGGTCTGGTCGGAAGTGACCAGCTTGCCGCCCTTTTTGAGGTACGGCAGCCATCTTGCGCACTCCAGCTGCTCGAAGCTTATGATAACGTCAGCCTCGCCCAGTTCGACTACGGGAGAGTACACCTTCTCGCCGTACTTTACGTATGTTACAACGGAACCGCCGCGCTGGCTCATTCCGTGGACCTCGCTCACCTTGACGTCATAGCCCTGAGCAAGAAATACATTTCCGAGTATGCGCGATGCGAGCAGAGTACCCTGTCCGCCGACGCCTACTATCATGATAGATTTTGTTTCCATTTATTTTTACTCCTTGTCATTGTTATCGTTATCGCTCTGCGTATCCTGCGCCATTTCAGCCGCAAGCTTTCTTTCGGCTTCCGCTTTTTCCTCGTCTGTCATATAAAGGTCGGGACGCACTCTGCGAAGCACGTATCCCGCCCCGCCGATGACAAGCGCAATTGCCAGAAACGGCACTCCGAAGGAACAGCAGAGCAATATAGTTTTTTCGGACATCATATTCCCCCTTAAACTATTCGGTAAATATCGCTTTTACAGGCGGTGGCGGGAACACAAATGACCGGACTCCTTACATATCAGTATCTATAACACCGAGCCTCATCAGTGAATAAAAACCGCCGCCGAGGGTTATGAGATAGCCGAAAGCAAGATCTTTGTAGAATGCGCTTTTCTTTCCAAACGCATCAAGAAGCCTGAGAACGCTGCTGTAACACTCACCGAAAGACCACTCGCCGTCGAGCTCGCGGTAAAGCGTTATGCTGTAATTCAGCCTTGTGGCGAAATAAACCGCCAGAACTATCATCACCAGCGTTATAATAAGCCCCGTCTTGCTCATGCCCTTGCCGAGAAGGTAGTAGCCGCCCAGCGCACCCAAGCAGATGGCAACGCCGCCAATAACGGCTATCCTGCCGAGAAGCCCTATCAAACACCATAAGCCCATGCCGAGTGCTGTGCCTATCAGTGCGCCTGCCGCGCCTGCTATTTTATTGTCGTCATTATCAAAATACATAGTGCGACCTCCCGATTATAACCTTTCCTGTCACTATTTCCTTTTTTTAGAATCACTGCAGAAGACAGCTTATCTCTCTCATTCAACGATAGCTCCCGGCTTGCACATTTCGGTGCAGATGCCGCAGCCTACGCACTGGGTGTGGTTGATGACGCTGACCTTGGTCTTCTTTGCGTCGCCCTCGGGTCTGTCCTTCATGGAGATGGCGGGACAGCCTATCTTTAAGCACTGCTTGCAGCCGACGCACTTGTCGTTGTCAACGTGCAGGGGCGGGTTGTGCTTTACGTACTTGAGCAGAGCGCAGGGACGGCGGGAGATTATTACAGAAGGCTCGTCCTTTGCAAGCTCTTCCTCGATGACCTTCTTGGTCTCGGCCATGTGATAGGGGTCTACCACGCGGACGCTCTTTATGCCGATAGCGTGGCAGAGAGCCTCGAGGTCTACTGCAGCTGCGGGGTCGCCCTTTAAGTTCTTGCCGGTGGTGGGGTTCTGCTGGTGACCGGTCATGCCTGTGATGGAGTTGTCGAGGATTATCACGGTGGAGTTGGTGGCGTTGTATGCCACGTTCACAAGACCTGTCATGCCGCTGTGCATGAAGGTGGAGTCGCCGATGACAGCAACGCTCTTCTTTTCAGCCTCAGCGCCCAGAGCCTTGTTGTAACCGTGCAGAGCGCTTATCGAAGCGCCCATGCAGATGGTGGTATCCATTGCGTTCAGCGGTGCAGCGGAGCCGAGAGTATAGCATCCGATGTCGCCCGAAACGTAAACGCCCAGCTGAGACAGGCAGTAGAAAAGACCTCTGTGAGGACATCCTGCGCACATAACGGGAGGACGAACGGGAACGGGCTCGTCGAAGGTCATGTTGTCGGGCTTTTCACCGAGCAGCTTCTCGCGCACGATGGACTGAGATATCTCATACTCCCAGCCGAAAACTTCCTTGCCAACAACGTCGATGCCGTTCTTCTTGCAGTGAGCTTCTATAACGTCGTCGAGCTCCTCGATAACGTAAACCTTGTCGCACTTGGACGCGAAGTCCTTTATTATCTCAACAGGCAG
>CAMVIL010000114.1 GCA_947167535.1 uncultured Ruminococcus sp.
TAGATGTGGTTCTTCTCGAAATCGGTGGTGTCGTACTCGACCTCGCCCTCCTCACAGATCAGCAGCAGCGTGCGGTCGCCGTTGACAAAACGTGAGTCGCCTAGCGTTTTCTGTATGAATGTGGTCTTACCGCCCTCTAAAAAACCGAGGAACAGGTAGACGGGCATTACATCTTCTTCATTCATTGGCATATTAAAAATCTCCTGTTACTTGCACTTTACGGTCAGCGACTTGCTGTATCTGCCGTAAATTTTCTGTTTGCCGACCTTCTTGTAGGCGCGGATCCTGATGTAATACTTCTTGCCGGACTTTAGGTTCTTGATGGTCTTTGCAGCAGAAGTATTCTTCTTTACATAAACGACCTTCTTGCCGCTCTTGTAATTGGCGGAAGTCGCCATAACTATCTGGAAGCCGGTGCAGTGAGTGCTCTTCTTCCATGTGAGCTTTACCGTCTTCTTGGCGGTGGATACAGCCTTCTTTACCTTCACCTGCTTGGGACATATCTCAAAGGTGCCGGTGGCGGTGCCCTCATAGTCGCCGATACCGGTGACTATGATCTTTGCAAAACCGGGCTCAGTATTGTTGCTGAAACGGAAGTTGTAGTCAACGCCCGCCATGAGAGTCTTTCCGTCGAGGGTCACATTGGTCTGAGTGTCCTGAGCCTTGCCGTTATAGGTCCTGGCGATACCCTTGACCTTAGCATTGGATATATCGATCTTGCCCTGCTCAACAGTCAGATTCCTGTACTCCGCGAGGAAGTCTATCTTTGCAACGTCGGTGTCGTTTATCGTGAGCATTACGTTATAGAACTTCTTGCTGCCGGGTATCTGAGCGCTGCCTCTTGCGTAGGAGCTGAAATAATTTCCGCCCGAAGAATTATATATGCTGTAATTGCCGCCGATATTCAGAGTAGCGTCGCAGTTGTCCGGAAGATCTTCCAGAGAAGCTTCAAGCTGGAGAGCCACTACTTCGTTTGCGGCAACACCGTAGTTTTTCAAAACGATACCGCTGGTCGAGAACATACTTCCCTTGCCACCCGCGACATAGACCTTTCTGCCGTCCTTACACACAATATAGAGCTTGCTCCTTACGTCCCTTTCGCTCAGGCTGACAGCGCTTGCGGTGATGTCGGTACCTTTTACGAATGCGGGAGCATTATCCGCAGGCATAGCAACTGCGGCTGCCAGCATTAACGCTGCCAGTAATCCTGTTGTGATGCGTTTGATGTTCATGATAGATACCTCCTGTGTCATGGGATTTTTGGAACTTTTCCGCTGAGGCGATCATTCTCCGAAGAGCTCAGCCACAGCGTCCTCCTTCAGACCCGAGCCTATAACGCAGAGTCTGCCGATGGTCGAAGCACAGCCTGTGCGGACATCGGGCACGCCGGGCACGTAGTCGAAGTGGATCCACTCGCCGTTGTCGCCTGCGACGATACCCTTGGCGCGCAGGATAATACCGTACTTCTCCTCCTCGCCGAGAGCCTTCAGAGCGTTCTCGATCTGATCCTTTGTGAATGTACGCGAGGTCTCTCTGCCCCAGCTGGTGAACACTTCATCTGCATGATGATGGTGATGATCGTGGTCGTGGTCGTGATCATGACAGCCGCAGGTGCAGTCGGGACCGTGGTCATGATCGTGGTGGTGATGCTCATGCTCGTCATGGTCGTGGTCATGATCGTGGTGATGATGCTCATGATCGTCGTGGTCATGGTCATGATCGTGCTGATGCTCATGCTCGTCGTGGTCGTGGTCATGATCGTGATGATGGTGATGATGATCGTGGTGCGCCGCCTCTTCCAGCAGAGCCTTCAGCTCGTCGTCGATGGTGTTCTTCTGAGTCATCGCGTCGATGATCTGAGCGCCTGTCAGCTGATCCCACTCGGTAGTTACCACAGTCGCAGCAGGGTTGAGAGCGCGCATCAGCGCTACCGCCTCGTCCAGCTTCTGCTGAGAAAGACCCGCCGTGTGGCTGAGTATCAGACAGCTTGCGTAGGTTATCTGATTGTCGAAGAACTCGCCGAAATTCTTCTGATACATCTTTGCTTTCTTGGCGTCAACTATCGTGGTGAAACCGTCCAGCTGAACGTCCTCCATGTGGAGATCCTGCACCGCGCGGATAACGTCGGAAAGCTTGCCGACGCCCGAGGGCTCGATGAGGATACGGTCAGGGTGATAGGTGTCAAGCACCTGCTTCAGCGACTTTCCGAAGTCGCCCACCAGCGAACAGCAGATACAGCCCGAGTTCATCTCGGTTATCTCAACGCCTGCGTCCTGAAGGAATCCGCCGTCAATGCCTATCTGACCGAACTCGTTCTCGATCAGCACCAGCTTCTCGCCGTTATAGCCGTCAGCAATGAGCTTCTTGATGAGCGTAGTCTTTCCCGCGCCGAGAAAGCCGGAGAATATTGTTATTTTTGTCATTTGAAATGCACTTCACTTTCCTGATTATTAGTTGACCAATCTGATGGTATCCATACTCTACTATTATAGCACACATTTTAATAAAATGCAACAGCCCGTGTGTGAAAAGTCTGTGACAGCGTGCAAAAACGACAGCGCCGCATCATGCGCGGCGCCGCCGGAAGAATGGTTATTGTTTTACCGTCATACTCGTCTGCGGCAGATCAGTTTATGTAGATATCCACGATCTCCGAACAGGCGCCGGTCTTGAAGGGGATCGCCCAGCCTGATATACCGCTGGTCACTATAAATGTAGTGCTGCCGCGCTGTTCGATGCCGTAGATGCGATCGTTGAATCCCATCAGCTTGCCAAAATATCCCGCAGGGAAAATGTGTCCGCCGTGGGTGTGACCCGACACGACAAGGTCAACGCCCGCTTCCGCTTCCGCCTTGAAGTCGTTGGGCTGATGGTCGAGCACGATCTGATACAGACCGCTGTCGCATTCGGCGGCGAGGTCGGAAATGCTGAGCCGCTCGCGGTCGGACTTGTCCTCACGGCTGATGATGCAGAACCTGCCGTCGACGGTGTCACATTCGTCGGCAAGGAGCTTCACCCCGTCGGCTTTCAGCTCAGCGTCGAGTTCGTCCAGCGAGAAAGAGCGGTAGCCGAAGAAACCCGGATCGTGGTTGCCGTGGGAAACATACACGCCGTACTTCGCGTCTATCTCCCCCAGCGCCTTGCAGGCGGTGCGCATATCCTTCTCAGAGGTGTCGTCATCCACGAAATCTCCCGGAAGAAGCACAATATCGGGGTGCAAATCGCTGATGCGTCTGCACTGCTCGGCAAACTGCTCGCCGTCCAGAGTCAACCCGACGTGACAGTCGGCGATCATCACCGCATGGAGCTGTCCCAGCGGCTTGTCGGTCTTGATGTCGTAGCGGGTGATGTAGATATGGTGAGCCATATACCAGCCGTAGCTCAAATACACAACGGTCAGAAGTATCGCAAAATACCCCGCAGTATAACGCCGTCTTATGCGCTTTGCAGGCTTGTAGTCCTGCTGTCTGCGGGCTTTGAGGCGTTTGTTCTTGCGGTGCCGCTGTATACGCATGGCGATGATATCGCAGATCATCCAGAACAGCGTGAGGTGGAACATCACGACGTACATGGCAACGATACGAATAGACGCAAACGCCGCGCAGACCGCCACAGGCGTCAGCGACACCAGCCACGACAGCCAGCGGTGGGTCTTTGCGAGCTTTCTTATATGGTGAAAGCGATGGGTGCGCTTAACGACGTAGTACATACAGACCGCCGCCGCCGCGCCCACGGCTATCATAGAGCTTAGCATTACGATCCAGGCGAGCATAGTTTTCCCCCTTTGAGCTGAATATGTAATATTATAGCATATTCCTGAAGAAAATGCAAGTCCCGCCCTCACGGAGCGCTGACAAAATTTACATTTACCCGCTAGACTCCGGCGGCAAAATGTGTTATAATATAGTTTTGTAAGTAGAAGGAAGATATTGATAAGATGAATTAAGGAGTAACCAGATGCGTAAAGAATACGAAGAGTTTATACTCAACCGACTGAAAAAGAATAAAAACGGACTGAGCTTCAACGAGCTTTACAAGCCGCTCAGCTCACAATTATCAAAGAAAGACCTGGATAAAGGACTCGAAGCGCTGGGCAAGAAGGGCAAGGTCATCAACACAGGCAGGGTGTATATCCTTGCTTCCAAGAGCAAGCTCGTGCCCTGCAAGGTCTCCCGCGTAAAGAAGACCTTCGGATTTGTCCGCGCCGACGAGGACGGTACAGAATATTTTGTTGCAGGCCGCTACTTAAACGGCGCTCTGCCGGGCGACTCCGTTCTGGTGCAGCTCTACCCCGGCCGCGACGACAAGCCCGAAGGCATGGTAATGGAGATTACCGACGAGAGCTTCTCCCGCTTCACAGGCAACATCGTCTGCGAATTCGGCGAGCTGAAAGTCGTGCCCGACACACTCTCTAAGTACGCCATGCGCATCGAGGAGAACAGCTTCGATCTTCGCGAGGGAGACAAAGTCCTCGCCGAAGTATCCCACCGCGGACTCAGCCACGCCGACCACCGCTGCCGCATCGTCATGACCTACGGAAGCTCGCTTAAAGCCTCTGTCTGTGCCATGAGCGTGCTGGGACTCAACGGACTGACTCCCATCTTCCCGCCCGAGGTCATCGCCGAAGCCCGTCAGGTCTCCGACTACCGCGAGATCTCCCGCGAGGCGCCCAACCGCCTTGACCTGCGCGACCTGCCGATCTTCACCATCGACAGCGCCTCCACCAAGGACATCGACGACGCGATTTCGGTACAGCGCACCGAAAAGGGCGGCTACCTGCTGGGCGTACATATCGCTGACGTTTCCCACTATGTCAAGCCCAAGTCCCACCTCGACGAGGAAGCTTTCGAGCGCGGTACCAGCGTTTACTACGCCAACCGCGTCATACCGATGCTTCCCACCGAGCTTTCCAACGGCATCTGCTCCCTCAACCCGCAGGAGGACAGGCTCGCCTTCACCTGCATGATAGAGCTTGACAACAACGCCGAGATAACCGACTACAAGTTCGCAAAGTCGATAATCCGCTCCCGCGTCAAGGGCGTGTACAGCGAGCTCAACGAGCTTCTCGAGGGCTACAACGCCAAGGCGCTCTGTGAGAAGTACGCCGAGGTCATGGACTGCCTGCCGCTGATGAAGGAGCTTGCCGACAAGCTGAAAGGCAACCGCATACACCGCGGCGCTCCCCAGCTCTCCACAACCGAGAGCGAGCTTGTCATCGACGAGAATGACTACTGCATAGACGTCCGTCCCCACGAGAGCGGACTCACTCAGGAAATGATAGAGGACTTCATGCTGTGCGCCAACTGCTGCGCGGCGAGGTTCGGCGCCGAGAACGGTCTGCCTTTCGTGTACCGCGTACACGAGAACCCGCCCGAGGACAAAATGGAGTACCTGAAGACAGG
>CAMVIL010000115.1 GCA_947167535.1 uncultured Ruminococcus sp.
TCCGTTTACTGGAAAGGCAAGTTCATAGGAGTTGTCGGCATAGAGGTTGATTATTCCACGATGGCGTCGGAGATCGACAGTCTGCATCTGTACAATAACGGCTACGCATTTCTGAGCGGCGCCGACGGCAAGCTGTTCTGTCATCCCCATATCGATGTGTCGGATGATTCTTCGGAAAAGACCTACGAGATCCCCTTCAAAACTGCCGATGAAAACAATGTAATACGTTATAACTATAATGGTGAGGAAAAGGAAGCAGTCTGGCGTTCACTCAGCAACGGTATGCGGCTGTGCGTCACGGTGCCCATATCCGAGGCAAAGGGCGACTGTAAAAGGGACTGATCCTGAACATAGTCATCGGCTGCCAAGCCGTGGGAACAGGTGATGATCTCAAAGGGCTTTGTTGAGTACGATCCGCTGAAGGACAGCACAGCCACCGACGTTATGAACCGCGCTGACACGCTCATGTATGAGAACAAGCGCGAGAGGAAAAAGCATCGCAAGAACTGATAACATAATACTTCTGCAAAGCGGTCGGGAGCCTTTCCGGCCGCTTTTGTTTCGGCGTTCCGATAAACAAATATTATCGCGGGATATAATAATACTTTATAGCTTGCGGCTTTTATGATAGCGTTATCTTATAGTCTTGGATCATCGGCATTTTATGTCCGTTCGCATTGCGCCGGAACACCTGAAAAGCCTGTAATACCGTGTGGTATAACGTTATCACGAATTGTGATCGGGTATCGTTTTTAATCGGGACAGACCCTTTGGAACCGCAGTTTTGGCTGTGGTTTTTTGCTTTTTCATCAAGTGTTGTGCAAACGTTATCACATCTTGCCGTTGACCTTTTTTCGATTTTGCGGTAAACTGAACACATCGAAAAAAATACTGAAAACGAAAGGAAAAGTGATGAAAATGAAAAAACATTCGATAACAGCTCTTCTTGCGTCGGCGGTGATACTGCTGGCATCCTGTTCGGTAAGCGAAGCAGGAAGCTCGAGTGAAAAGGGCGGCGCGGAGAACAACAATAACGCCGCACAGACTTCCGAGTTGAAGTACGGCAAGATCGACATTCCCGGCAAGGACGGTGCACTCTGCGGCGCTCCTATCTACATAGCCTATGAAAACGGCTACTTCACAGAGGAGGGATTTGACGTCAACCTTATCTCGGCGGATTTCGAGACGAGAAAGATAGGCCTCAACAACGGCACCATCCCGATAGTAAACGGCGACTTCCAGTTCTTCCCCTCCATCGAGAACGGCATCAACGTAAAGGTGGTTGACGGCCTGCACGAGGGCTGCATCAAGTTCGCAGTAAGACCCGATTCGGACATCAGCACCGTTGAGGATCTGAAGGGCAAGAAGATAGGCGTTGACGAGATAGGCGGCACTCCTCATCAGGTGGCTTCACTGTGGCTCGAAAACGCAGGCATCTCCGCTGATCCATCGGCAGGCGATGTGACATTCCTGCCTTACTCCGACGGCAACTTAGAGTTCGAGGCTCTGGCAAACGGCGAGATAGACGTTGCGGCTCTGTGGGATCCGCTGGGATCTATCCATGAGAAGGCGGGCGACGTCAAGATAATCTTCGACCTGGGCACCGATCCTTACTTTGCAGATCACTTCTGCTGCTTCCTCTACGCTTCCAACAAGGTACTCGAAGAGAACCCCGATGAGGTAGCGGCACTGCTGAGAGCTTACAGAAAGGCTCAGGAGTGGATCTACGAGCATCCCGAGGAAGCAGTAGACATCATAATCAACAAGAACTACGCTTCCATCGAGGACAAGGAGCTTGCGGTAGACCTCGTCAAGAGCTACGGCTATCCCTCTGCCGATGAGCACAGCGGCGAATGGGACGCTCACGTTGAGCAGGACGTTAAATATTTCGTGGACGGTCTGGCGAAGATCGGATACCTCGAAAGCGACCCCGACCAGTTTGCAAAGGACATCTATCAGAAGGTAGACGTAAACTGAGCGAGCGAGCAGGGCGGTGAACTGCCGCCCTTTCGGTTTTTATGAATGGAGAAATGAATGTATGAACGCAGCAGCAATAAAAGGACATGAAACAGGTGTCATACTCAAAAAGGAAGAGACCGCCGAGAAGCCTGCGGTAAAGTGGGGATATAAGCATAACGGCTATTACCTGCTGAAAATACTGTTTGTGACCGCAGGATTTCTTATCGCGATAATCACGAACATAGCTTTCCCGCAGAAAGCGGCGGTGGATATCAAGGACTACATCATCAACGCTTTCGGACTGAGCATAAAGCTTACCATGAACGATGCGTATATCTTTGTGCTGGTAGGGCTTATCCTGCTGTATGTTGTGACCGGTCTGACGGCGTGGAACAACAAGGACAAGCGCAAGAAATACTCCAAGAATGCAGCATTCCGTTTTGCGCTCGGTATCGCACTGGCACTGTGGGACATCGGCGGCACTAAGCTGCAGTTCTTCCCCCAGCCTTTCTTCCCCGGTCCCGCACAGGTGATTGAGACTTACCTCGCGGACGGCGCATATGTAGTGCAGAACACTCTCTACTCGCTGAGACTGTATGCGGCAGGCTTCTCCTGCGGCGTGCTTCTGGGCGTGGGAACAGGCATACTGATAGGCTGGTTCCCGAAGGTGTATTACTGGGTATTCCCCGTACTGAAGATCACGGGCGTAGTTCCCGCGGTGGCATGGATGCCTTTCGCACTGACACTTCTGCCCAACTCTTTCTCGGCTGCGGTATTTCTGATCGTGATCTGCGCATGGTTCCAGATAGCGTTCCTGACGGCGCAGGGCATACAGTCCACCCCGAAGCAGAGCTACGAAGCCGCACGGGTACTGGGAAGCGGTCAGTTCGGGCTCATCTTCCATGTGGCGATACCTCACGCGATGCCCGACATCTTCACAGGTATCTGCTCGGCAAACGCAATGGCTTTCACAACTCTTGTAATGAGCGAGATGCTGGGTCAGCCGGGAGGTCTCGGTTACTACATCAACCAGTCTAAGGTCTGGAGCGCATATTACAAGGTGCTGGCGGCAATCGTCATCATGGCGGTGCTGTTCTCACTGATAAACTATCTCATCGGACGTGTGCAGAAGCGTGCGCTTCGCTGGCAGGAAGGAGTGCTGAAAAAATGAGCAGTTCCATAACGATAGCAGGGGTAAACAGAGTATATACCGACAGCGAAGGTACAAGGGTAGAAGCTCTGCGTGATGTGTCCCTCGATATCCGCGCGGGAGAATTTATATCGATAATAGGCCCTTCTGGCTGCGGAAAGACTACTCTCCTTCGTCTGATAGCAGGTCTTGACAAGCCTCAGTCGGGAGCTCTTTCGATAGACTCTACCAAGATAACCGACGTCGACCCCGAGAGAGGATATGTATTCCAGCAAGGCGGACTCTTCCCCTGGCTGACCGTCGAGAACAACATTGCATACGGTCTGAAGGCGAGAAAGGTCTTTGACAAGAAGAAAAGCAATGTGGGCAAATACATCTCGATGGTGGGACTCGACGGCTTTGAGAAGTCCTATCCTCACCAGATATCGGGCGGCATGGCGCAGCGCGTGGCGATAGCGAGAGCGCTGATAAACGAGCCGAAGGCGCTGCTGCTGGACGAGCCGATGGGCGCACTCGATTCCTTTACCAGAAGTGACCTGCAGGATAAGCTGCTCGAGCTCTGGAAGGAAAACGGCACGACGATGATACTCGTGACCCACGACATCGACGAGGCGATATATCTGAGCGACAGAATAGTTATAATGACCCCCCGCCCCGGAAAGATAAGCAAGATAATAGACGTTGACCTGCCTCGTCCGAGACAGCGCGGCAGCGGAGATTTTCTTTCCATGCGCAGGGATATACTCGAGCTTTTCGAGCTTGCACAGGCACAGCCTCAGCCCGAGTATGTGATCTGAGGGACGGTCATGAAGCTAAAGGGAAACGCTGCGGGTATCGCGGAAGCGGTGCTTGCGCTGCTGCTGACGGTGGGCTCGCTGACAGTCTTCCGCGCCTGCGACTCGGCTGAGGGCAGATACATGGCCTGCCACTGGGCGCAGAATGCGGTCACGCTGGCGGGGACGGTGCTTACGGTACAGTCGCTGCTGAGGATAGTGATCCGGAATAAAGGCGTCGGAACGGGTCTGTCCCTCGGGATATTCACGCTGGCGGCGTCGCTGACGATACTGCCGAAGACGGTCATCAGCCTCTGCATGATGGAGACGATGCGCTGCCACACGGTGTTCAGACCTGCGGTCATCGTCATCTCGGTATTGCTGGCGGCGGTCTCGGGCATAGACGCAGCGACGGGTCTGATAAGAACGGGGAAGGATAAATGAACACAAAAACACTGACGCTGAAAAATCTTGTGAGAAAACCCTTCAGGACTGCGGCGCTGGCGCTTATCGCGGCACTTATGACAGGTGCGCTTTTCGGCGGCACGGTCACGGCGGCCAGCATGAAAAACGGTCTTGACAGCTTAGAACAGCGTCTGGGCGCGGACATAATCGTCCTGCCCGAGGACGCAGAATCCAAGGTGGAGCTTGAGAACATTCTTCTTCAGGGCACACCCGGTTATTTCTACATGGACAAGACGGTAGAGGACGAGCTGAAAGCGATAAACGGCGTTGAGCTGACCTCACCGCAGTATTTTCTTGTATCCGCAAACGCCGAATGCTGTACCGTTCAGGTGCAGATCATCGGCTTTGACGAGGACACAGACTTCTCGATTAAGCCGTGGCTGAGGCAGAGCTATTCCGGCACCCTCGGCGAGAATGAGATCATCGTCGGTTCGTCCCTTGCGACCAGAGTCGGGCATTCGCTTAAGCTTTACGGAGTTGACTGCAAGGCCGTGGGCAAGCTCGATGAGACCGGCACGGGTCTTGACACGGCGATATACACAACTCCCGACACGGTGCGCCGGCTGATAAAGGCTTCGCAGGACAAGGGCATCGGAGTGCTCGCAAAGCAGAGCCCCGATGATGTGATATCGTCGGTGTATATAAAGGTCAAAGAGGGCGCAGACATTGACGAAGTCGCGGCGGACATAAATCTGCACGTGGACGGCGTTCAGGCGGTGCGCACCCGCTCGATGATAACGGGAACCGCCGACAGACTCTCGGCTGTCTCGGGCAGTATTAGCGTTATAAAGAACGCTGTGTGGGTGCTCGCGGCGGTGCTGATGGCGGCGGCGTTCTCAGTGCTGGCAAATGTCCGCAGAAGAGAGTTCGCAGTGCTTAGGACCATCGGATTTTCACGCAGACAGCTGAGCGCAGAGGTGCTCTCGGAGAGCGGGATAATCTGCGCGGCAGGCATCGCGGCAGGACTGCTGCTGACGGCGCTGATGGTGTTCCCCTTCGGCAAGCTCATCGAGCAGAGAACGGGGCTCCCCTACCTTTCG
>CAMVIL010000116.1 GCA_947167535.1 uncultured Ruminococcus sp.
CATCGAGTACATCAAGTGGGATATGAACCGCCAGCTGACCGAGGTCGCTTCGAACGCGCTCCCCGAGAACAGACAGCGTGAGCTGTGGCACCGCTACGTGCTGGGCGTTTACGACCTCATGAACAGACTCACTACCGACTACCCCCATATCCTGCTGGAGAACTGCTCGGGCGGCGGCGCCAGATTCGACGCGGGTATGCTTTACTTCTCGCCGCAGATATGGTGCTCGGACGACACCGATGCCATCGAGCGCCTGAAGATACAGCACGGCACCTCGATGTGCTACCCCTGCTCGGCAATGGGCGCGCACGTATCCGACTGCCCCAACCACACGGTAGGCAGGAGCACCCCATTCACCACCCGCGGCCACGTTGCGATGGTCGGCACCTTCGGCTACGAGCTGGACGTCACCCGCATACCGCAGGAGGACAGGGACGCCATCCCCGCTCAGATAGCAGAGTTCAATAAGTACAACACCCTTGTGCGCACCGGCGACCACTACCGCATCGGAAATATGTTCGAGGACAACCTCTGGGATGCGTGGATGTTTGTGGCGAAGGACAAGTCGGAGGCACTGTTTGAGTTTGTGCAGGTGATAGGCAGACCGAACGAGCGCAGCCGCCGCATAAAGCTGAAGGGTCTTGACCGTGAAGCGTACTACTATGAGGAGAGCAAACCCGAGGTGAAGATCTCGGGAGCGGCACTGATGGAGTGCGGCGTAAATATCGGCGGACTGTGGGGCGACTATCAGTCTAAGATAATGCATTTTGTTAAGGTATAAAGTAATTACGGCAGAGCGGTCGGACAACGGGCGCTCTGTCTTTTGCAATAAGAATCTTGAACTGACCGATAGTCATTTTGTGCAATCCTACAAATAAATCTGGAGAATATTGACTAACGGTCATTTATATGCTAATATGTATACAATATTATGAGCGGATAACGCAAAAATTCGGGAATTTTTATGCTTTGAACTATTGAAATTCTTTTAATTTTATGTTATAATATACTTTGGATTGCTGTCTGCCTGCGAGGGGAGAGGGCAAGACCGATAAAATCATTCGGCAGGATCGCCGAAAAGGAGGGCTTTCAATTGGAAAATCGTGAAAAGTTTATAGAATCAGAAAGCAACAGCAGGGTGCAGATAGGTATTATCCCCGGTCACTTTGCGACCAACCACTCCCACGTAAACTATTACGTGGATATCACTTCCATAAAGACCAGCTGCAAGATGGCTAAGGAAGCTGCGGTGGAGCTGGGCTCGAAGTACAGCGATACCGCTATTGATACCGTTATCTGCATGGAGGGTACCGAGATCCTCGGCGCTTTCCTCGCTGAGTATCTCTCTCAGGCAGGTATCAATAAGGGTCAGGATATCAATATCGTGACCCCCGAGCTCAACGCCGTAAATCAGATGATCTTCCGCGATAATACTCAGGGTAAGATCTGGGGCAAGAAGGTGCTGCTGCTTATCGCTTCCGCTTCGACAGGTAAGAGCATCCAGCGCGCTGTTGACTGTCTCCAGTACTACAGCGGCGACCTCGTAGGCATCGGCGCTATCTTCTCGGCGATCAGCTCCAATAGCAACATGAAGATCAACGCGCTCTTCGGACCTTCCGATCTGCCCGATTATCAGAACTACCTGCCGTCCGAATGCCCCCTCTGCAAGGGCAGCCGCAAGGTAGACGCGCTCATCAACAGCTTCGGTTACTCTAAGCTGTAATGAAAGAACTTTCAACTGTTAAAAAGGAAACAATCTACATCGCCGCTTGGGAGCTTATACTCAGCGCGGCGATGCAGGCTGTGTTTCTTGTGCTGAAAAAATGGGACTACACAGTGCTGCTGGGTAACGCAGGCGGTGCGGCTGTCGCCGTACTTAATTTCTACCTTATGGGTGTGACCGTCGAAAAGTCACTGGACAGGGAAGAAAAGGAAGCCCGCAAGTTTATCCAGATGTCTCAGACACTGCGTAATTTTATGGTATTCGCATGGGCGATACTCGGCGCGGTGCTGCCGTGCTTCAGTATCGTTGCATCTCTGCTGCCTCTCATCTTCCCGAGTTTCGCGGTGCGGCTGAGAATGTTTACCGTAAAAGATCAACAGCCCACAGACGGCGGAGGTGAAGAAACAATTGAAGAAAAGTAACGGGCAGTTTAAATTCGTTGACTGCCTGCTGATACTTATGATGCTCCTGCCGATAGCGGCGGGTATCCTGCTTAAGGTGCTGACTACTCCGCAGAAGGAAGGCATAGTCATCGAGGGCGCTATGATATACTGTAAGATACCGTTCCCCGTTATGCCGATACTCATTACCGAAACACAGGTCAACTCCTGGCTCATCATCATATCCATTATCGGACTCGCACTTTACCTTACCCACGGTATCCGCGCGGGGGTCGAGACCAAACGTCAGTACCTCGCCGAATGGATAGTCGAGAGCTGCCAGAAGATGGTCGGCTCCAACATGGGCGGGTACTTCGCAGGCTTCGCGCCCTTTATCACGGCAATGCTGGGACTTTCGGCCTTCTCGAGCCTGATGTCGCTGACGGGACTCTTCCCGCCGACCAGCGACCTGAACACCACCGCAGGCTGGGCGGTGCTGACCTTTATCCTCATCACCTACTACAAGATGAAGTGCGGCCCCCTCGTGTACCTCAAGAGCTTTGCGGATCCTCCCGCGCTGACGCCGCTGAACATCATAAGCGAGGTCGCGACGCCGATATCCATGGCGTTCCGTCATTACGGCAACGTGCTTTCGGGTTCGGTAATATCCGTGCTGGTAGCAGCAGGACTGGGCGGACTGTCTCAGACGCTTTTAGGAAAGCTTCCCGGGTTCTTCGGAGAGTTCCCCTTCCTGAGAATAGGTCTCCCCGCGGTGCTGAGCGTGTATTTTGACGTGTTCAGCGGACTTCTGCAGGCCTATATATTCGCGATGCTGACGATGCTGTACGTAGCGGGAGCGTTCCCCGAAGAGGAATACTTCAAGCGCCATCCCAAGAAGGGAAACGCATAATAAGTTTATAGGAAAGGTCAGGGAACGCCCCCGACCAACAGTAAAAATCATAAAAGGAGAGTAAACTACAATGTTAGAATTAGCAATAGGTATCATCTTAGGAGCCTGCGCACTCGGCGCCGGCATGGCAATGATCGCAGGTATCGGTCCTGGTATCGGTGAAGGTAACGCAGTAGCAAAGGCCTGCGAGGCAATAGGCAGACAGCCCGAGTGCCGCAGTCAGGTGACCACAACTATGCTGATGGGCTGCGCCGTAGCAGAGACTACCGGTCTGTATGCCCTCGTTATCGCAATACTGCTGATATTCGTGGCTCCCGGCAGACTCGTAGACATTCTTCTCAACGCAGTAGGAAAGTAAGTGAGGTAGTATGCAGTCGTTAGACGTAATTTCAGTCAATATCTGGTCGATAGTCATCTCGCTGCTCAATCTGACTATACTGTTCCTCGCGATAAAGAAGTTTCTCTATAAGCCGGTGCTCAATATGCTCGCCGCCAGAGAAGCTGCCGCCAAGGCGGAGCTCGATAAGGCTAAGGAAGCCCGCGAGAACGCCGAAAAGCAGGAAAACGAGTGGAACGAAAAGATGAAGTCGGCAGACGCCGAGGCTCAGAAGATAGTCGATACCGCAGCTGAGAATGCAAAGATACTCAGCGGCAAGCTGGAAGCAGACGCTAAGGCAAACGCCGAGCGTATCGTGGCAGCCGCCGAGACCGACGCCAGACTTGAATACAAACGCGCCCGCGATAATATCCGCGGCGAGATAGTGGACGTTTCTACCGCTATCGCGGAAAAGGTCCTTGAGAATAAGATCGATGAGGAAGAACACCACAGACTCGTGAACGACTTCCTCGATAAAATAGGTGACGGCGATGAAGGAAACAGCTAAGGACTACGCACGCGGGCTGTATATGCTCGCCGCTGAGGAAAGACGCGAACGCGAATATCTTGAGGATCTTCGGTCGGTCGCACAGCAGTTCGATTCATTTCCGGGTTACACGCAGGTGCTTTCGTCTCCCGCAATACCCAGAAAGGAACGCCTCGGGATGATAGATCAGGCGTTCGGTGAGGCTGTTTCGGTAAACGTCGTGAGCTTCGTCAAGCTCCTCTGCGAAAAGGGGTATATCCACCTTTTCCATGAGTGCTACGATGAGTTCAGAAAGCTGTACCTCGATTTCACGGGTACAGTCCGCGCCCGCGTTACAAGCGCCGTGGAGCTTACCGAGAGTGAAAAGATAAAGGTGCAGGAAAAGCTGTACACCCTTACGGGTCAGTCCGCGATGATAAGATATT
Organism: uncultured Ruminococcus sp.; assembly: GCA_947167535.1. GTDB lineage: Bacteria > Bacillota > Clostridia > Oscillospirales > Ruminococcaceae > YE71. Next base: position 4,302 of record CAMVIL010000116.1, read on the forward strand.
CCGTAGACCCCGGTATATTGGGCGGTATCATCATCGAGACGGACGACCGCATAATCGACGGCAGTGTCCGCCGCCGTCTTAAAGAGATCAAGGAAGTGATGAACCAGTGAAGATAAAGCCCGAGGAGATAAGCAGTATCATAAAGGAACAGATACGCGCTTATTCACAGAAGGCGGAGATGCACGAGACAGGTACGGTAATACGTACAGGTGACGGCATCGCCACTATATACGGACTCAGACAGTGCATGGCAAACGAACTGCTGGAATTTGAAGACGGCAGCTACGGTCTTGCACAGAACCTTGAGGACGAGACAGTTTCGGCAGCTATACTCGCTAACAATAATAAGGTCAAGGAAGGCTCTTCCGTGCGCTGTACGGGCAGGGTGCTGTCTGTCCCCGTCGGCGAGGCACTGCTGGGAAGAGTAGTAAACGCGCTGGGTGTCCCGATAGACGATAAGGGCATCGTCGAGACTACCGAGACCAGACCTATAGAGTCCGAGGCTCCCGGAATCATCGAGAGACAGAGCGTTAATGTGCCTCTTCATACAGGTATCAAGGCGATAGACAGTATGATACCCATAGGCAGAGGCCAGCGTGAGCTTATCATCGGTGACCGTCAGACAGGTAAGACCGAGATAGCTATCGATACCATAATCAATCAGAAGAATACCGGCGTTATCTGTATCTATGTCGCAATAGGTCAGAAGAATACCTCGATAGTTCAGCTGGCAAACCAGCTGGACCGCGCAGGTGCGCTGGAAAATACAATAATCGTTGCGGCTTCCGCTTCCGAGACAGCACCGCTCCAGTATATCGCTCCCTACTCGGGCTGCGCTATGGCGGAATACTTCCGCGAGCAGGGCAAGGACGTCCTTATCATCTACGACGACCTCTCGAAGCACGCCGTGGCTTACAGAGCACTTTCGCTGCTCATCCGCCGTCCCCCGGGGCGCGAGGCTTACCCCGGCGACGTATTCTACCTGCACTCCAGACTTCTCGAGCGTGCAGCCTGCGTCAACGAACAGTACGGCGGCGGCTCGATAACCGCTCTGCCTATCGTTGAGACTCAGGCGGGCGACGT
>CAMVIL010000117.1 GCA_947167535.1 uncultured Ruminococcus sp.
TTTACGTACTCGCCTCTTTCCGAGCCGTCGCCTAAGTCTACCGCGCACTTAGCGGGTCCCATGTGTACGGCGTATGCTTTAATATCCTTCATAATTCATCCTCCTGTCGGTCGTGCGGGTATCACTCCGCAACGATCTGGTCGTTTATTATATCGAACTGTTTTGCGAGCTTGTGGAAGACCTTGTCGCTCTCCTTGGTCTCGGGCTCCTGCGAAGTCATGATTATCAGCACGAAAGGCGAATCCGCGTAGCAGATAGCGCAGTCGTGGTAGCATTTCTGATCCCAGTCTGAGCCGTACTTGTGCGCCACGGGGTACTTATCCCCCAGCGCGGCGGTTATCTGGGACTCCAGCTCGGTCTTGGTCATGAGCTTTACCAGCCACTTGCCCCGCTCGGTCTTTGCGGCGTACTTATAGATATCCACGTACTGTTTGAGCAGGTCGTTGGCGGTGCCGTAGTTGAATATCCAGCTGCTGCCGAGGTTATAGCTTACCCCCAGCTGAGCGCACTGTTTGTTGAAGCTTTCGTAACCGTAGTAGTTGACGAGGTTGTAGTAAGCGCTGTTATCCGACTGAGTTATGGCGAGCCTTATGAGCTCCTTGGTGGTGTAAGTCTTGCCGATGCCGCCCTTGGCGACCTCACCGCCGTCCTGATCCCATATAACGGAGATGTTTATCTCGTCCTTGGGGTCGACGCGCTTGGCGAGAAGATTCTTGCAGAAAGGCGCCTTGACGGTGGAGCAGATATCGTACTGAGTGTCGGCGTTATATGTGATTATCGTACCCGTGCTGAGGTTCTTGTAGGCAAAGCTAATCGTCCCGCCGTAGTCGTCGCAGATATCGTCAAGCTTAGCGAATGCCTTCTTGACCTTGGTATTTGAGTACACCTTGTGCGAGAACTTAGTCACCCCGAACCGATGTCCGTCCAGCACACCGTCCTGAAGACCCACGGGCTTAGGCGGCTCGGTAGTAGTCACCTCGGTAGTAGTCTCGGGGGGAGCGGTGGTAGTAGTCGCCTCGGTAGTCTCCTCGGGCTGGGGAGTAGTTTCCGCGGTGGTCTCCTCGGGGGTTTCGGTATAAGTATATTCTTCGCGGTCGATATCAGCCTTGGGAGTAAACCCCGCCGCCTGACTCCCGCAGGAGCAAAGCGTCAGCGCCAGACAAACCGCCGCCGCCCTCTTTACGGCATTCCTCACTTTTATAAATTTATTACACAACTCTCATTCACTCTTCTCTCTACAAAAACATACTTAGGTATATTCTATCACAGAACGCGGGACTTGTCAACCTTTTTTTCGTCGGTGCCGTGGTTCGCCCTCAGCGGGCGAATTTGGTCGTTGGACTCGATTCGCTTACGCTCTCTCGTCCAATTAAAATCGGCATATTAGTGGGGTTCTCTCTCATGTGGCGGAGGTCGAACGATAGCGCCTTCAGGCTGGATGGAGATTATGAATGCCGATTTTAAGGTGTGGGTCGGACGGTTGTGCGCTGGGTGTAGTGTGCGGCATAGCTTCACTGAGTGGTCGTTGCAGCTTGCGCTGCAAATGGGGGCGCCGCCCCCAAGCCCTTGCGTGGGGCTGCTCGCCTTTCAGGGAAGTTCGCGTAGCGAACTTCTGGCAATAAGCGCGCAGCGCGTTTGCAGCCCTCGCCAGCGTCGCGCCGCTGGACCCGCTTTAATGACAATATTTCAAAAAATATCTTGCTTTTTTTAGGGAGATATGCTATTATATATATGTATACTATTTTACCGGAGGTTGATCTTCCATTATATGGACATATTTATAATAATCCTTCTGCTGACTCTGTCGGCTGTCTGCTCGGCGACCGAGACCGCCTTCTCCTCGGCGAACCGTATCCGCCTCAAAAATATGGCGGCTTCGGGCAAGAAAAGCGCCGCCCGCGCTCTCGATATCGCGGAGAACTTCGATAAGGCGCTCACGGCTATCCTTATCGGAAATAATATCTTCAACCTCTCCGCTTCGTCGCTGACTACCGTGATGTTCACCAAACGCTTCGGCTCGGGGAGCGTGGCTTACGCGACGGTGATTCTAACCGTCCTCGTGCTGATTTTCGGCGAGATACTCCCCAAAAGCCTCGCTAAGGAAAACTCCGAGAGCTTTTCCATGCTGATGTCAGCGCCGCTCAGCGTGTCGATGGTGCTTCTCACGCCCGCTATATGGTTCTTTACTGCAATAAAGAAGCTCACCGTCATGCTCACCGGAAGCCGCAATGAACAGCCCTCTTTCACCGAGGAAGAGCTCAAATACATCATCGACGAGAGCGAGACCGAGGGCGTGCTGGAAGAACAGGAGTCCGACCTCGTGCGGTCGGCGCTGGACTTCGACGAGACTATGATAGATGAGGTGCTGGTGCCCCGCGTGAATATCGTGGGCATCGAAAAGGACGCCGATATGGAGACCCTCCGCAGGACTTTCGAGGAAAACTGCTACTCCCGCCTGCCCGTCTACGACAAGACGATGGACAACATCGTAGGTATCGTCCACCTCACCGATTTCTATAAGCTGTACTTGAGCGGTGCCGACAGCTTCGAGAGCATCATCACCGCCCCCGCCTTTATCCCCGAGAACAAGCGCATCTCCGAGGTCATGAGGCTCATGCAGAAGAAAAAGGTTCACCTCGCGGTGGTGGTAGACCAGTACGGCGGCACCGAGGGCATCGTCACTCTCGAGGATATCCTCGAGGAGCTGGTGGGCGACATCTACGACGAGCACGACGAGGAGGACGACTCCTTCATAAGACTCGGCACCGACCGCTGGAGGATATCCGGCGAGCTTTCCATCTCCGACTTCTTAGAGAAAGCGGAGCTTGACGAAGACCTGATAACCGCAGACGCAAATTCAATGGGCGGCTGGGTGCTGGAAGCTCTTGAGCGCCTGCCGATAAACGGCGAACGGCTCACCGTCGGCGGCTTCGAGATAGCCGTCGGCATGAAAAATTCCAATAAGATAGACACTTTGACCATAGGACTGTCAGAGAAAAAGGAGGACGAGGCAAATGCCTAAGCAGATCAAAAAGAAAAAGCTCCCCAAGGAGGAGCGGGTAAACTGTATACTCGGTATCGTGGTGATGTTCCTGTCGCTGGGACTGTCGTCTCTGCTGATACTTCTGATACAGCAGACCAACAACGACAACGAGCCCAAAATGCTGGGACTGGCGGTGGCGGCAGTCTACGCGGTGTTCACCGTCACCTGCCTGATACACTTTGTTCAGGGACTGGTGGCGTTCAAAAAGCTTGAAAGCTACGGAGCGCTGTTCACTTCCATGCTGTCGGGAGTCTCCCTTTTCGGAATGCTCCTGAACGTACAGCTTATGCTGGCGCTGATGTTCACCGCCCTCGGCAAGGACGGCATGGTGACCAAGGTCATCGGCGAGTCGGGCATGAACAACTTCATGACCTCCCAGAGCAACGCCTGGACGCTGCTCATCGCAGGTCTTGCCACCGCTTTCGCAGTGGGATTCATCGATACCATAAGGCTCTCAAAACAACACTGAAAACTTTTGACGGGGTGATATGATGAAAAAAGCAATTACCAGAACGCTGGCGATACTTTCGGCGGCTGTTATGATAACGTCGGCAGGGGCGCTCCCCACCTATGCCATCACGGGTTCCACGCCCATCTGTCCCACTTTTAACGGCGAGACTCCCGCAAACGGGTGCATCGTGGTGGGCATGAAGGGCAATTACAACTGCGACATTCAGGCGGCGATAGACCGCATAAACGCCATACGCCTCGAGGCCTGCAAGGAGGGCGTCCCCGACCCTGGCAACCCTTCCCGCAGGCTGACAAAGAGCGACTACGTGCCCATCAAGTGGTCGGAGGGGCTGGAGGGTATAGCGAGAGTCCGCGCGGCGGAGTCAAGCATCCGAATAGGTCACACCGACCCAACGACGACGGCTGTTTCTCACTGAGTCCCGAGGACGTCACCAACACGGGTGAGGTGCTGGCGTGGAACTGGTCAAACGACATAGTCAGCGGCATCGAGCAGTTCTACGACGAGAAGTCCGACTGGGTAAGGCAGAACAGCGCCGCCGTCACAGGCCACTACACCATCATGATAGACCCCGACAACACCTACGTTGGAATGAGCAGCTTCACTTCCGACAGCGCCATCTACTACAACACCGTGGCAGGGCGGTTCGGCTGCAACTACTACGGCGGAGACGTCAGCGAGGAGCGGGGCGAAGTCCTCAGGGACTGCGTGGCTTCGGTCATCGTGAATAAGAGCTACATCAGCTCGCCGTCTCTTAAACTGGTAGGCGGCAGCAGCACCCTCGGCATCGGCAAGCCCGCGAGGTACGAGCTGAGAGCCAGAAGCAGCATTTCCGGCGGAAGCGCCGAGGTAGTGCTCTTCAAGGACATCAGCTGGAAGAGCTCCGACGAATCTGTCGCCACCGTTGACAAATACGGCAGAGTTGTGGGCAAGAGCGCAGGAGAGGTCACCATCACGGCGAGCTGTCAGGGCTTCAAGGCAACGAAAGACGTCACCGTGTTCGACAGCAGTCTCGCAAACGCCGACATCAGCATCGACGGCAAGACCTACACCTACACAGGCAAGGCGCTGAAACCCTCGATGACGGTAACTCTCGGCGGCAAGACCCTCGTGAAGGGCACCGACTACAAGGTCTCCTACTCAAAGAACACCGTCCCCGGCAAGGCGAAGCTGAGAGTCACGGGGCAGGGTCAGTACACCGACAGCAAGGTGGCGTGGTTCTACATCAGACCCGCACAGCAGGAGATCCTGAAGAGCGCTCTTCCGGCGGCGGGGCAGATAAAGATAAGATGGCGCAAGGACACCCTCTCGGACGGCTTCCAGATAATCAGCGCCACCGACTCGGGCTTCACAAAGAACAAGAAGTCTGTCTTCGTAGTCGGCAGCACCAAGACCGCCAAGACTCTCACGGGGCTGGAAAGCAAGCGGAATTACTTCATAAAGCTTCGGGCGTACAAGGTAGTTGACGGCAAGAAGATATACGGCAAATGCAGTCCGACCCACAAATACAAGACAAGGTGACCGACATGAGCGACAAGAGCGACAAGACAGTCATAATCATAAACGGAAGCGGCGGCGTAGGCAAGGACACGCTGTGCGAGTTCGCGATGAAGAAGTACAGGTGTATGAACACCTCGGCGATCACTCCCGTCAAGGAGATGGCGGCGATGGCGGGCTGGCGGGGCGAGAAGACCGACGCGGCGCGCAAGTTCCTGTCCGACCTAAAGCAGCTGACGGTGGAGTACAGCGACTATCCCACCCGCTGGCTGATGGAGCGATACCGCGAGTTCCTTGCA
>CAMVIL010000118.1 GCA_947167535.1 uncultured Ruminococcus sp.
CACCCTCGGGTCTTCTTCGGAGAGAGGACCCGAGGGTGTGCTTTTTTTACAGGAGTTTTATGCCAATGATTCTTGTTTAGCTGAGGCGCCAGCTGTCAACGGAAGCCGAGCCGTTGAATACAAAGTACAGATCGTTCTTGCCGCTCAGGTTCTGAACAGGTACCTTGAATTCCTTCATGGACGAGCCCGCAGGAACTTCGATGTAGGATACTGCGGTTCCCGTAGCGCGGCCCTTGCATACCTTTATGAGGCAGCCGCTGTAGGAGGACGCCTTGACGGTGATGTACTTAGCGCTGTATCCGCAGTCAACGCCGGAGACTCTGTACCAGCTGCCCTTGTTGGCCTGTACGGTAGAATCTCCGCTGCCGCTGATGGTGATGCCTCCCTGATGCGAGAATGTCGCCGCACGCTGAGTGGTGAAGGGATCAAAGGACTTGACCTGATCTACACCCGCCTTGGAGCCCTTTACAGCCTGAATGGTGCCGTCGGAATTGATGGTCACTTTGTCGATGTGAGTGCTGCGGTAGCCGCCCTTGATGCCCATGCTGTCCTGTAAGTACTGTGCATGGTAGAACAGATACCACTGGTTGTTGAACTTGTAGAATGTGTGGTGGTTGTTGCCGCCGGTGCCGAAGAATGTGCCGATACCCTTGAAGGCCTCGCCCTTGTAGGTGAAGGGTCCGAGAGGACTGTCGCTGACCATGTAGTTGATCGCGCCGCCTGTCAGGCCGTAGGAGTTTCCGCCGGTGTTGAAGTTCGAGCAGTAGCTGTAATAGTACTTGCCGTTGAACTTGTGGATACCGCTGTCCTCGAAGAGGTAGGGCGCATCTATCATCTGGGGAGTACCCACGATAGAAGTCATATCATCGCCGAGCTTTACGCATCTTGCGGTCTTGGGATGAGCGTCCTGACCGGTGGGAACGCCGCCGCCGAAGTACAGGTATCCTGTGCCGTCGTCGTCAACGAGTACTGCCGGGTCGAAGAGCCACTCAACGTTGCCGCAGTTCGGGGTCGAACGTGAGATCAGAGCCTTGCCGATAGGATCTCTCCAGGGGCCTGTCGGGCTGTCTGCTTCGAGAACTGCAATGCCGTTGCCGCCGTTTGCGAAGTAGAGGAAGAACTTCTCCTTGCCGTTTATCTTCTTGTGGCAGGCAGTAGGCGCCCAGGAGTTTCCGCCCCACTTGCAGAGACCGTTGGAGCCTGCTGCCTTGATGAGGCCGTGATCTGTCCAGTTGACGAGGTCATCGGAGGAGATGCAGCGCAGGCAGTCGATGGAGCTGTATTTGATGTCGGTGATGTTGCCGTTGCTGTAAAGCAGGTGGTCGTCGGTCATGAATACATAGATCCTGCCGTTGTATTCCATAACACCGGGATCGGCGCCGAAGTACTGGGAGATCAGCGGGTTGTGCTCGTTATTCTTCTTGTAGCAGGTGGCGAGATTTACGCTGCCGAATCTTCTCTCAAGATCTGAGAAGTCTACCTCGGGAGCAGGGAAGCCGACGATGTTGCCGACCAGATAGTCCTTGAGCAGCTGCAGATCGGTGGTGTCCACCTTGCCGTTGTCGTCGATGTCGGCATTGGATTTTGACTGATCGACAGGCCAGCCCTGACTCATATAGCGGCTGAAGAGCACCAGATCGGTAACGTCGATGGCGCCGTCGTAGTTGATGTCACCTCTGGGATCGGTGAGAGTCTTGTCCTCTTTGGGAGTCTCGCCGACGGTTGTGCCTTCCACAGCAACTATCGCTTCGTCGATGTAGAAGTTGCCTGTAACGTCGGTGGTCTCAACGTAGAGTATAAGATCGCTGGCGCCCGAAGGGATCTGGAAGCTTTCATTTGCAAGCTGTATCCATTTGCCCGCGGTAGTCGAGCCCTCGGCGATGTGTGCGTACTGTGTAGTTCCGGTAGAATCGTTGTACTGCAGCGAGAGCAGGAAATTCTGGCTGGACTCGCCGTCCTCGTAGTCTACCCATACGCTGAAGCTGTACCTCTGACCCGCCTTGAAGGTATCGGTATCCAGCTTTTTCTGAAGACCCTGCCATGCCTTTGCGCGGTCTTTGATGAGAAGCGCGTTGGTTCCCCAGTATGGGTGTCTGCCGCTGAGGGTCAGCTCGCCTTCGCCTCTTACTTCCCAGTCGCCGCTGCTGTCCTCGAAGGTGTCGTGGTAGTAGTAGCCGTTCACGTCGGGATTGATAGCATTGACAGCGAAGTCGGGCGCCATTGTCGCCAGCATGGTGCCGCTTACAGCGACCATGCACAGTTTTTTGAGTGGTTTTCTTAGTTGCATTGTAATGCTCCTCCTCTTTGATAATATTAAACAGTTTTTGTTAACATATATTACTATTTGAGGAGATTATATCACAATGCATGACAATACCACAACCCATAAAAGCAGAATATAGTGGACGAAATAGAAATCTCAGAAAATCATTTACAAAAAGTACACTAAAAAACCGCGTTGTTTCAACGTTTTTCGCCTGCTATAAAGATTGTACTATCTTATACGAACAAATTTGGCATTGTATGCAAGTTGTATTGTTTGTGCGACTCTGTGTACACAAAATGTCATGGGTTTTTAAGCGCAAAAAAGGCAACACCGTGCTGTCAAAGCCTGACGGCTCTGCGGTATTGCCTTACCGTATTTTGTTTCTGTCGGGCTAGAACTTTATCCTGATACTGAGCCTGCCGTCGGAATACTCCGCCGTGATGATGCCGCCCATGCGCTCTGTCAGCGTGCGGGATATCGACAGCCCCAGACCCGTTGAATGGTGCGCCGCTTCGACGGTGTAGAACCTGTCGAACAGCTGCTCGACCTCGACGGCGGACAGATTCTTCGCCGAGTTGGAGAAGGTTATCTCGCCGCTGTCGGACAGGACGATGTCAAGGTCGCCGTCGCTGTATTTCACCGCATTGTTCAGCAGGTTTGAGAATATCCGCGAGAGGTACTCCTCGTTCAGCATCGCCTTGACGGTAGTCTCGGTCATCTGCACCGTGGGAGTAATGCCGTGCTCCATGAGAGCGCCGTAGTATCCCATTATGCTGTCCTCAAGCACACGGTTTATCAGCACTTCCTTGGTTTTCAGCTCAGCGTCGTCGGAGATCATCACCGAATAGCGGAACAGCTCTTCGGTCAGCTGTTTCATTGCAAGCGCACGCTCGGAGATAATGTCGAGGTAACGCTCTATCTGCTGAGGCTTTTCCATCGGCTTCATCATGTCGAGGTACCCGCAGATAGCCGTCAGGGGAGTCCTGATATCGTGGGAGACGTTGGTTATGGCGGTCTTGAGCTCGGTGTCTCCGCTGACATAGCGGTTGTGCTCCTGACGCAGGAGCTCCAGCTGAGTGTTTATGCCGTTTGCCAGCCGCGCCATGTCCTTATCCCTTGCCGATATGAAAACAGGCAGATTGGTGTCCTCGCGCAGCCGCGCCTCAAAGCCGTCGGCTATCTCTTTTGCCGACAGCTTGAGGGTATATACCTTCAGCGCAAGCGCTGCCACAGCCACCGCCAGTATTATTATGATAATGATGTACGGCATAAAACTTACTCCTTTGTACGCCAATACCCTTCCGCGTTTTTTGCCGCAGAAGGGTCAGCTTTCTGTTTGTCTCTTTCTTTTGTTCTGTATAGTCTTATTTTAGATCTCTTTTATTTGTAACTATCACGCCTGCCACTATCATGATAACAGCGGTCAGCAGGCAACAGAGCATACACATCGGCAGCAGCGGCTCTGTCGTGATATTCGCAAAGAACCAATCTCCCGCGGTGTTTATCAGACCGTTGGGGTCGCAGCACAGCAGATACAGCGTGCTTTTGAATGCGGGCGTGATCGAATCCTCTGTCCAGTTAAACATATTGTTGATAGTGACCAGCTTATCGCTCACATACATCTGTGAGAATACGTCAAGTATGATGACCGCGATAAACCCGGGAGCTTTTCTGCCGACAGCCATCATCACCAGCAGCGTCACAGCCGCAAGACCCGCTATGGCGATAACGGCGCAGATGTTCATCTGCAGCAGGTAGTGTAGCTCCTTATGTAAACGCTCGCCGATGGTCTGCCAGGACCAGTCTACTCTGTACTCCTCGTAATGATCGTAGAAGCCTGTGCCGTATCTTAACAGGCAGAAGCCGATGCCGATAAGCTCGCTGACACTGTGTATCAGAAGCATACCCAGATAAGTGCTGATAAAATAGCTCAGGAACAGCTTAGTCCGCGAATGTCCCGCCAGTATCTTGTTGCGTATCGTCCCCGACGAAAGCTCTTCGCCGACAAACAGCGCAATTATAGCTATCGCGGCGTAGGTATAATACATCAGGTGTCCCAGATATGTTGGCACCTCGCTCAGCGACCAGCCTGCCCAGTCGACCTGCCCACTTTTCAGTGCTATTGTATGCGGCGTGTACCAATCCGCATTGGTCAGAGCTACATATATATTTATTAAGGGCATAGCGATGAACACTATCCAGAATATCTTGCTGCGAAACAGCTTGTGGAAATTTGCTTTAAGTAAATTCTTCATTGTACGCTCCTCCTTACTTCAGGTCTGTCTTTCTGAACATTGCCGCACCCGCGACAGCCATTGCAGCCAGCGTTATGCAGCACCACCAGCACTTGGGAGCGTGTTCGATATTCATGAAATAAGCCTTTGGTCCGAAGGCATACAGCCATTCGACATAGGAGGAGGGCAGGATAGCGTCTATGGTGAGGAACAGCTTTTTATGCATATCCGAAAGCTTATCCGCTTCATACATCAACTTGCGGACAAAGAACCAGTCGAAGAAGTAGTACACCACAAGGTCGGTGAGGAACGCGATGACCATTCCCGTGGTGCGCTCGCCCGCGAATGTGATGCAGAACACGGTGAACGCCACAAGTGCCGCCACAGGAGGCAGAGAACACATTATCATTTTCATGAGCGTGCCTAAGTCCTTTGTGTCGAAGCCGTATCTTACGCAGCATACGGTAAAGGGTACCGCTATGCAGAAAAGGTTGACTATCAGAGCCTCGCATATGCTCGTTATCAGGTAGCTGACATAAAGCTCAACTCTCGAATAGCCTGCGACTATCTTGTTTCTGAGAGTACCCGAGGAGTACTCGTCGCCCACCAGTATACCCACCATCGCAACGATAACGTAGGTCAGAAACATCAGGTGTCCGAAGCAGGACTCGCCGCACTGACGGATGTTCCACTTTTCTATGCCGTACTCGGGATACAGCCC
>CAMVIL010000119.1 GCA_947167535.1 uncultured Ruminococcus sp.
ATCGACGCCAGAAGAAGATAGCGCTTCTTCTTTTTGTCATCCAGCCAGAGCGGGGTGCTGATATAATTTATATATAGTATAAGCACGCCGAGTATGCTAAGATTGTGCATCGCCCGGAAGATGTATACGTGGATATTGTGGTTGTTTGTGTTTATCAGCGCGTGGCTGAAGATGTTTGTTATCGCCGACGCGAAGATGCAGATCATCATGCCGATGATCGACTTTATCCTGCCCGAGCCCCGAAGGTAGCTCTGGATCAGAAAGATGGAGCAGCATATGCATATCGCCATGACAGATATGTCGGCAACGACCGAATAATCCAACGTAAACAGGTTGCTACGGTCAAACATTCTGCTCACTCCTTTCCTCGTAAGGGCATACCTATACCGAATATTAATAGTATTATAACATATTTTGCTGGTATTGTCAATATGTAATAGGCGAATTGAGGCTGGTTTGATAAAACTGTACAAAGTGCTGAAACGATAACGATATCGAAGAGAGACTCCTTGATTATTAACGAGAGAATATCGGTGCAAATGTTATGTTTTGGTTAATTCGTGCGATATTAGTAAAGTTAGTTAATTAAGTATAGAAAAATTTACAGAGATTTTAGATTTCTAAAGCGCGAAGATGGCGGGTTACAAAAAGAAAGAATTTGTCACCGAATTGTCACAAGTTTAAACGGGGATCTTTTTCAGCGGTACGTTTTTTTGAACTCAAGAGGTTCAACATCTTCCGAATCGGCTCTATTGACTTATACAATATATTGTGTTATAATGTATACAGGAATCCACAGAATGTCAGACGGCAGCTTCTGACCCGTAAACGGCAGAAGGTTACACCGTTTGTAACATCTTCCTTAGTTTGTTACTCTTTTGTAACCGAAAATAGTACTATGTAGCGCTACTGTCCAAAAAATCACCCTGCAAACCCACATTTGCAGCACCCCCACCAGTTGATTTTTTTGAGCACATGGTGTATAATATAGGCGCAGGGGTGAAAAGTGTGCAAAAGTGGGGAAAAATTCCTGCATAGTGGTTTGCACACTTTCCTCTGCAACGAAAAGCGGGGGAGGGAGTAATGTGGCTGAACTGATGCTGAAGGGTACCTATACCCAGTCGGTCGATGTCAAGGGCAGAATGGCGTTCCCCGCGAAGCTGCGCGAGGCTGTCGGCGAACAGCTCATCCTTACCAAAGGCGTAGGCGGCTGCATTTTCGTATATACTCCCGAGGTCTTCTCGCAGAAGGCGGAAAGACTCAACTCCTTACCAATGGCAAAAGCGCTCACTCTGCAAAGGTCGTTCATGGCGAACGCCGCCGATGTTGAGACCGACAAGCAGGGCAGAGCTTTGATACCCGCAAGACTCAGAGAGCTCGCGGGCATAGAGGGCGAGGCGGTGGTGATAGGCGTGTCCGATCACTGCGAGATCTGGTCGCCCGAGAAATGGCGTGAGCTTAACGACAGCATTTCCGACGAGGATTTCCTCGCGGCACTGGAGGGCGCTGATTTTTAATGGGCGAATTTAAACACGTTTCGGTGCTGCTTTATGAGACTGTCGGCGCGCTGAACGTCAGACCCGACGGCATTTACGTTGACGGCACGGCGGGCGGCGGCGGACATTCCTACGAGCTTGCAAGACAGCTCGACCCGCAGAAGGGCAGACTTTACGCCTTTGACCGCGATCCCGAAGCTATCGCGGCGGCGGGCAGACGTCTTGAGGGACTTCCCGCAACGCTGATACACGCGACATTTGACGAGATGAAAGACAGGCTCGCGGAGCTTGGTATAGATAAAGTGGACGGCGTGATGCTCGACCTCGGGGTGTCCTCGAGACAGCTAGATGAGGCAGAGCGCGGGTTCTCTTACCACAACGACGCGCCCCTTGACATGAGAATGTCGGGCGAGGGACGCTCGGCACGCGATATTGTGAATGAATATTCCTACGAACAGCTGAGGACTATACTGTTCGATTACGGCGAGGAAAAGTTCGCGCCCGCCATCGCCAAGGCGATAGTGGTGGCGAGGGAACAGAAGCCGATAGAGACCACCCTCGAACTCGCGGAGCTTGTGAAGGCTTCGGTGCCGCAGAGGGTAAGGCGGGAGAAAAATCCCTGCAAGAAGACATTTCAGGCGATACGCATAGAGGTCAACGACGAGCTGGGACAGCTCGACCGCGCGATGGATACCGCATTCGATCTGCTGAAGATCGGCGGGAGACTGGCGGTCATTACCTTCCACTCGCTTGAGGACAGAATGGTGAAGCGCCGCTTTGCGGAGTACACCAAGGGCTGCATATGTCCGCCCGATTTTCCCCAGTGTGTATGCGGGAGAAAGCCGCGAGGGGAGCAGGTTTTCCGCAAGCCGGTGACGGCGTCCGCGGAGGAGCTGGAGAATAACAACCGCAGCCGCAGCGCAAAGCTGAGGGCGATCGAGAAGTTAAGAGAAAACGCAGAAGACGATTAAGAATGTACCGTCAGGATCCGATGTTATTTCTGTATACATGAAGATAGCTTTTTATGCAGAACATTCAAGGGTCGGTAACGGGGTAAACGTCAGAAGCCGCAAACCGAGGGAATAGCACCTTCGCGTGCCGCGGCTGAAAATGAGCGTATCGCTTTGCGAGCGAGGCGCAGCCGAGCGACTGCGCGGATAAAGAAAAGAAAGGAAGTGAGGAATATGGCTACTAACGTGAATCTGGCATATAAGTATGACAGCGTTAAGGCGGACGACCTTCGCGAAGAAGAATATGCCGAAAAGCTCCGCGACAAGAGAAGTGCGAACAAGCGCAGAAAGAATGCGGCGAACATACGTATCATAGTTGCGGCTGTCATAGTACTGGCACTGTTCTCGGTGATGACCTACGGCAGAGTCGAGCTCTCGAAGCTGTATTCCGAAAAGGCTCAGATGGAGGATCAGCTGATGCTGCTCCATAACGAGAATGTGAGCCTTGAATCCGAACTGGCTCAGCAGACGGGACTTACAAAGGTCGAAGAATACGCAGAGAATAAACTGGGGCTGAAAAAGCTCGATAAATCGCAGATAGAGTACGTTGAGGTCGAGGAAAAGACTTCGGCGACAGTGGTCGAGGATCCCGATTCCAATATATTCGTTGAGATCCAGGAATGGTTCAACGGTGTGCTGGAATATCTCGGCGTGTGATGAATAAAATATAATAACGGCGGGGATTGCCCCGCACAGGAAAGTTAAGAACATGAAAAATGTACTTAGCTTTCTTGTTCTACATGGATATTTGATCGGAAAGGGAAAGTAAGATGATAGACAGACCAAGTGAACGTATGCGCCGAAGGGTGCTTATATGGCTCACGCTTCTTGTTGTGGTGCTGGTGGTTTACACCGTTTACTGCATATATAAAGTATCGGTCAAGGAGTCGAAGAAGTGGCAGACGCTGGCAAACTCCCAGCAGCTGACCAGTACCACCGTATCCGCTTCGCGCGGGACGATCTACGATTCGCAGAATCAGGTGCTGGCGCAGAGCGCTACCGTGTATACCGTTTACGCCGACTGTACCATGCTCTGGGAATTTATAAATGAAAAGGATAAAAAGATAGAGGACTACCGCAAGGCGGTGCTTCTTGAGGACGATGAGGACGAAAGGGCAAAGCTGAATGAAAAGCTGCTGAGCCTTACCACCTCGCAGCAGACCTACACCGACCTCTGCAACTTTATGTCGGATGTCCTGAAAATGTCCGTCGGCGATTTTGAAAATGCCGTTGCCGATCCATCGAACCAGTATGTTGTACTGAAAAAAGAGGTCGAGAAGACCGACGCCGACAGGATCGAAAAGTTCCTTTCAAAGAACGACCTTGACGGCATCAGGTGCAGCCCTACCACAAAAAGATTCTACCCGCAGAATTCTCTTGCGGCAAACGTCATCGGCCACACCGATTACGACGGCATAGGGATCTATGGTCTTGAGGCTTATTACGATGACTACCTCTCGGGCGTTGACGGGCGTATAATCACCGCTTCGGATAAGTTTGGCTCGGAGATACCTTACAAATACAAGCAGAGCTATGAGGCACAGGACGGCGCTTCGCTGTACCTGAATATCGACGTCAACGTGCAGTATTACCTTGAAAAGGCGATGGCTGAATGCGTTGCCGAGAACAAGCCGCGCGAACGCGCCTGCGGTATCATCATGAACCCCAAGACGGGTCAGGTCTATGCTATGGCTACCAATTACAGCTACGACCCCAACAAGCCCGCCGATATCACCGACCCCGAAACTGCTTCAAAGCTGGCGGCTCTCGACCCCGATTCCAAGGAGTATCAGAACGAGCGCCTTACCGCGTGGAGCATCGAGTGGAAGAACAAGGCTATTTCCGAGCTTTATTTCCCCGGCTCTGTATTCAAGGTAATAACAGGCTCGGCGGCGCTGGAGGAAAAGGCTATCACCACAGAGGATACCTTCTTCTGTGGCACTCACCTGAAGGTTGAGGACACCGACTTCCACTGCTGGAGCGACAACGACCACGGCAGTCAGACTTTTCAGCAGGCGATGACAAACTCCTGCAACCCTGCGTTTATCCAGATCGGACAGAGGCTCGGATTCGACAACTTCTTCAAGTATCTCAACGCTTACGGCTTCAATGAGCTGACAGGCATCGACCTGCCGGGCGAGGCTTACAGCTTTACTCAGGATCCCGATTCTGCGGGTCTCGTTGAGCTGGCGTCCATGTCCTTCGGTCAGACCAACAAGATAACTCCGATACAGATGATAACCGCTTACTCGGCGGTAATTAACGGCGGATATCTCGTTACACCTCAGGTTGTGAACAGGATAACCGATTCCAACGGCAACATCGTGAAGGAAAACTCCACTGTTGTCAAGAGACAGGTGATTTCCGAGCAGACCAGTGCTGCGATGCGCGATATCCTCGAGAATGTCGTTATCACGGAACCCGGCTCCAATTCCTACATACAGGGCTACCGCATTGGCGGTAAGTCGGGTACTTCTCAGAAGATCGACCTTGGTGCACAGGGTGAAACTATCCACGTTGCGTCCTACTGTGCATTCGCTCCTGCGGACGATCCCGAGGTCATCATGCTGTTCATGTGCGACGAGCCCAGCGGCGAGAACTTCTACGGTTCTCAGGTGGCGGCTCCCGTGTGCTCCAAGGTGCTCAGCGATGTGCT
>CAMVIL010000120.1 GCA_947167535.1 uncultured Ruminococcus sp.
GTTCGTAAGGGCGGGATATGCCGAGAAGGCAGCGGCGGTCACTTCCTCACACTTCTGCTCTGCAGAAAGGCAGTACCGCTACCCTCTTAACTACGGCGGACAGCGCCCGCCCACTTCGCAGTGGACGGCTACGGCTTCGGGAGCGCTATGTGTGTCCGCCGAGAGCAAAGCGCCCTACGTTCGAGGTTTTACAGTGGGCATGATAGTTGACGCGGGGATAACCGACGCCAACAACATGGGTGCGGCAATGGCTCCCGCCGCGTGGGAGACTGTGCACAGCTTCCTGACAGACACGGGTCTATCCCCCGACGACTTCGATATGATACTGACAGGAGATCTGGGAAAGGTGGGCAGCCGTCTTGTCTGCGAGCTTGCAGAGCGGGACGGATATGACATCAGAACCGTCCACCGCGACTGCGGCACCATGCTCTATGACTTCGACACTCAGGATGTACACGCAGGCGGAAGCGGCTGCGGATGTTCGGCCGGCGTGCTGTGCGGATATATACTACCCCGCATACGCAGCGGAGAGTATAAAAATATTCTCTTCGCTGCTACAGGAGCGCTGATGTCGCCCACCACCAATCAGCAGGGCGAAAGCATTCCTTCCATATCACACGCAGTCTGGCTGTCCCACGACCTCAACACTCAGCCCACAATCTGAAAGGAGCATTAATATGCAGTATGTAACGGCATTTATAATAGGCGGGCTGTTCTGCGCTGTCGGGCAGATTCTGATAGACTTCACCAGACTCACACCCGCAAGGATACTGACAGGATACGTTGTGACGGGAGTCGTACTGGGCGGGCTCGGGCTCTACCGACCGCTCATAGACTTCGCAGGCGCAGGTGCGGCAGTACCGCTGACTGGCTTCGGCAATCTGATAGCCGAAGGCGTCCGCAAGGCGGTCGACAGCGACGGCGCCATAGGGATACTCAGCGGCGGCATGACAGCAGGCGCTGCAGGCATAACAGCCGCACTCATACTTGGGCTCATAGCCTCGCTGTTCTCGCGAAGCAGTGCCAGGTCATAAGCCTCAAACGCAGTTCCCCCGCTTATACGGCGGGGGAATTATGTATCACTGTGCAAATATCTTCTGAATATCGGGGATAGCCTCCTGCGGGCAGTCCTCGATCTTTCCTGCATCAACGAGAGCCGCAAGCTCAGGCATGATCGGCAGGCGGGCAAGCACATCAAGACCGTACTCTCCTGCGATCTCGTCCACATGGCTGTCGCCGAAGATCTTTATCTCCTTGCCGCAGTCGGGGCACTTTACGAAGCTCATATTCTCGACGATACCATATATCGGGATGTTCATAAGCTTAGCCATTCTGACAGCCTTGGTCACCACGTCGGAAACCAGCGACTGAGGTGAAGTAACGACGATTATACCGTCAACAGGAAGCGACTGGAATACAGTCAGCGGCACGTCACCTGTTCCGGGAGGCATATCTACGAACATATAGTCCACATCGCCCCAGAGAACATCAGACCAGAACTGGGTCACAGCGCCCGCGATCACAGGACCGCGCCAGATAACAGGGTCGCCGGCGTCTTCCATCAGCAGGTTGATGGACATAACGGGTATACCGCCGTCGGATATGCAGGGGTAGATGACTTCTTCCGTGCCGGCAGCTTTCTCGTTGATACCAAAAGCCTTAGGTATGGAAGGTCCCGTGATATCGGCGTCGAGAACAGCGGACTTGAAGCCCTTGCGCTTTGCGCTCACCGCCATAAGTGAGGTCACCAGCGACTTGCCGACGCCGCCCTTTCCGCTGACTACGGCTATCACCTTTTTAACACTGCACCCAACGTGCAGACGAGCCTTCTGTATGCCGCCCTCACGCGAATCGCAGTTTGCGGAGCAGCTTGAACAATCATGTGTACATTCTTCTGACAAATTAAACATTCCTTTCGGGTCATGAATATTATTCTATTATTATAGCACAAGCCCGAATAAATGTCAATATCAAATGTCCTGAGCGGCAATAAAATCGCGTTCGTTGAGCTCGCCGTCAAGCTCTATCGACTTTGTATCGTAATCGACATTATATGTCGCGTACTTGATATAGTTATCGATGTCCGTATCAATGTTCTTTACATATACCGCCAGCGTTTCCTTGCCGTAACCGATGATTTCTATGCTGACGGTATCGCCGGCAACAGACCCGGTGAAACTTACAGTCTTTGTATACACAACAGTGCCATCGAGGTAAACATCAAAGATAAAGCTGCCCTTTACGTCTGCGGGGACAGGTATCTTCAGGGTCATTTCAACAAGCTCGGGTTCGCCTGTGGAGACATAGATAATGACCACAGTGCCCATATCAACTGACTCGTCGGGGGCTATGCTCTGCTCTATGACCTTACCCTTGTCGCCCTTATGTCTTATTTCATGCACCTCATAATCAAGTCCGCACTCCTTCAGCACAGAGATAGCCTTAGGCTGAGTAAGACCTACTACATTGGGAACTGTGACAATATGTTCCTTGTCACCGTCTGCGGGTTCGGGAGTTATCTGCTCGGGGTACTCTTCTGTCACGGTAGTCTCAACCGCGTCTTCTTCACTCGAAGAAATGTCGGAGCTGTCCAAATTGTCGGCAGTATCAGCGGGATCATCGGCGCTGTCGGGAGTCTCCGTAGTAACTGAGGTGGTTTCGATAGTCTCGGTCAAGCTATCCTCGTCATCAGAAGAATCCTGACCGATGATCTGAAACTGTGAAGCAGGGGTTTTTCGAGGCGGTTCTGTTTCAAGGTCTTTGCCAAAAAGTACGAACGCTCCTGCCGTACCCACAAGCAAAAATGCAACACAGGCGGCGACAAGTCCTCCCCTTCTGCCACGTACTCTGTTGTCGTATACATCTTCATCCGTTTTGCTGTCTGTTGTTCTCTTCGCTTTTATAAGCGGTTCTGCATAGATGTTATTCATTTCATTACTCTCTTTCTCTGTAATGCCCGCCTTACGGAGTGCCATTGCAGTTATCCTGTCAAGCGAGGGCTCGGAAAGATTCTCTTTATCAAATGGAAGTATTTTATCGTTCATTGAGATATCCCCTTTCCGAAAGATGTTTCCTTATCTTGTCTCTCGATCGGCAAAGTCTTGTCCGAACGTTAGACGGGCTCAGGTCTAGCTTTCTGGCGATCCTGTCCAGCGGTTCGCCGTACATATAGTATCTGAAAAAAACTTCGCGAGAAGCTTCGGGCAGATGCGAAGCCGCTTCAAGTATCTCGTCCACGACCTCTTTCTGCTGTTCGCTGATATCAGGAAGCTCGGGAACGTCAAGAGCCTCGTCCAGCGGAACGGTTAGTCTGATGCTCCGAATGCGGTTGAGGGTCTTGTTTCTGGCTATCACCGCAAGGAATGGCATCAGTGGCTTGTCGGGAGACACGTTCCCCCGAAACTGCCAGAGTGCGGCAAAGGTATCGGCAGTAAGCTCTTCCATATCCTCATGGGAAAGCATCTCCGCCGAGTGATTTCTCACCACTGCAAAGACATAGCCGCTGTACTCCCTTATCAGCTCTTCAAAAGCCGCGACATCACCGATATTCAGTTTTTCGATAAGCTTATCCTTCATGTTGAATCTCTCCGTGAAGTTTTTTCATCTATATGTACACAGCAGATACAGGAAATGTTACACTATCAAAAAAATTTTTTCAGCAAAAGTAATTTTGAATTTTTTTAGATTCAGACTTGACAACAGCCACCTGTTATGATATAATAGTATTGCTTTATTAAAGCGCTGGTATGGCTCAGTTGGTAGAGCAGCGCATTCGTAATGCGCAGGTCGCCGGTTCGAGTCCGGCTACCAGCTTTCAAAAACCCCCGATTTTGCGCGGTTTGCGCGTGGTCGGGGGTTCGTTTTATGCCTTGAATGCCATCCGGAAGAAATTGTACAGATGCGGGGTAACGGTGTTGCCGTCGTGACCTGTACCTTCCACCTCGTGCCAGAGATGCTGGGTGCCGTTCTGCTCCAGCGCTTCGTGGTATATCTTTGGATTGTCGCCGACCACGTTGTCCTTCGTGCCCGCACTTATCATTACAAGATACGGCAGGTTATCGGTAAAGCAGAAGTCCTCGCGCTCCAGATTATGAGGCTCGCCGGTACCGCTGATGACTCCCGGCGCAGGACAGGCGGCGCCGATATACCCGAACCTGTCAGGATAGGTGAATCCGATGTAGAGCGCTTCCCTGCCGCCCATCGAAAAGCCGGTGATGGCGGTGTTCTCCTTGCCGACAGCTACTGAATAGTTCTCCTCGATAAAGGGCATGAGTTCTGTGGTCAGGTCGTTTATGAAATTGTCGTAGGCAAGAGTGTTCGCAGTGTCCATAGCTGTGCACTGCGCCTGCTCCTTGCTGCAGTAGATGTAGGGGCTGACAACAATCATCTCCTCAGCCTCGCCGTCCGCTATAAGATTCGTAAGCATTGCCGCGATGTGCATATTCTCGGCAGTCATCTGGTTCTGGTCGCACCAGTAACCGTGCAGGACGTACACAACAGGGTATTTCTTATCCTCGCTGTAATCCTGAGGCAGCAGGACATTCACAGGAGTCTCGCGCTCTGCGGTGGTGGAATAGTATGTGGCAGCCTCAAATCGCGGATAGGTAACGCCCTCCCGCCTTTTCAGTATCTCACTGGGAGCCTTCTCTTCCAGCTTCTCACTGCATTCCTTAAAGTACATATCCTCTTCAACTCCTTCGATATCTTCGGTATCGTCTGCAGCCGGACTCACTGTCGGTGCAACAGTTTCGGCGGTGGTATCTTTATCAAGGTTCCCGGCAGAACCGTTTCCGCAACCAACTGACACCGTCATGCACGCCGCCAGCGCAAACGCCGCTATCCTGTTTAGTCTCACAAGCATTACTTCCTTTCAAAAGCCTATACAAACAGTATATCACATTACGTCGCACTTTTCAATAGCTTGCATACAAAAAGGACTGCACAGGCAAAGTACCCATGCAGTCCGAAATTATTTATACTGTCGATCAGATCATGCTGTCTTCCCAGCACTCGGGAGCTTCGAGCCCCAGCAGCTTCGCAACAGTCGGTGCAACGTTTGCAAGACCGTACTTGGTGCTGTCGGCGTCAATGATCTCATGACGGGTCTCCTTGTCCCAGATGATGAAGGGAACGCGGTTGAGCGAGTGAGCGGTACGAACC
>CAMVIL010000121.1 GCA_947167535.1 uncultured Ruminococcus sp.
AAAGTCGCCATCATCGGCGATTTCGCCCGCGATGCCCGTTATCAAGGCGCCGGTTCTTCCGTCGTCAACCCGCTCAAGATCGACCAGATCAACGACTGCGTGAAGGAATACTCCCTCGAAGTCGTCGGGAGTCACCGACACCGCCACAGCCGCGTTTGCGTTGTCTCCCGAGCGGGAGAACTCGCTCATGCCGTTGGTGACGACTCTGCCCTCGGAGCTTGCCGCCGCCACCACAGTTCCGCCGGGGCACATACAGAATGTGTACACCCCGCGTCCTGTCGCCGTGTGGTGGGACAGCTGATACTCGCCTACCGGAAGCAGGGGATTCCCCGCCGCCTTGCCGTAAAGGGAAGCGTCCACCGCCGACTGCTTGTGCTCTATCCTTGCGCCCACCGAGAAGGCCTTCGGCTCCAGCTGTATGCCTGTGCCGTGGAGCAGTCTCAGGGTGTCGTGGGCGGAGTGTCCCACCGCCGCGATAAGCGCCGCGCACTGTTCCTCGCCGCGCCCGCTGAGCACAGACTTTATACTTCCGTTCTCGATGTTCACACCTGTCAGGGGAGTCTCAAAGCAGACCTCGCCCCCGAGGGAGATTATCTCCCCGCGCATATTCTTTACGACTTCCCTGAGGACGTCGGTGCCGATGTGGGGCTTGGCTTTTGTCAGCACCGACTTGTCGGCGCCGAACTGGGCGAAGGTCTCCAGCACGAATCGGCATCGGGAGTCGTTTATGCGGGTAGTGAGCTTTCCGTCCGAGAAAGTCCCCGCGCCGCCCTCGCCGAACTGCACGTTGGTGCGCTCGTCCAGCTCGCCCGTGTTCCAGAACCTCTTGACCAGCGCGGTGCGCTCATCGACGGAAGCGCCCTTTTCCAGCACCAGCGGACGGTAGCCGTAGCGTGCCAGCAGAAGTGCCGCGAACATTCCCGCAGGTCCGAATCCCGCGATGACGACCCGTCCCTCGGGACGGTTCTCGCCGAACACCGGCATTATGACCGCAGGCTCGGCAAAGCGGCAGAAGCTCAGCTTGTCGCATATCTTCTTCTCCGCCGCGGGGTCTTGGAGCTCGATGTACACCGAATGCACGAAGTGTATGCTCCCGCGACGGCGGGCGTCCAGCGAGGTCTTGTAGATGTCCGCCCGCAGAGCGTTCCCCGCCCTGAGTCCGCAGAGCCTCAGCGCCTTACCGATAACTTCCTCGCTTTTCATCTCCAGCGGGGCTGAGATGTTGTTAACTATTATCGCCATGAAAACCTGCCTCTCTCTGAAAATAAAGGCGGGAAGCTATCCCGCCTTTTTATAGTATAGTGCTGTTTACGTTGTTTTAAGCGCCCGACGATGTCGCTGCCGCCGAGGAACTCGAGGAGCTCTCCGAGATGGTCACTACTGCCTCATGGGTGCCTATGTTCCATACGTCGTTGTGATCCTTGCAGTAGATTTTCAGCTCGTGGGAAATAGAGCCGTTGGCCTCTGCGTCGGACAGGTCTATCACCGCGGTCAGGTCGGAAGCTTTCAGCTTCTTTATCACCTTGGCGGGGCCTATGATAGTCACGCCCGAGATCAGCTCGTTGTCGATGGAAGCCTGCTTGCCCTGAGGGACGTTGAGCACTTCTATCTTCGAGGCTTTCAGCGTGAAGGTCTTCTGCTCGTAGCCCGAGAGGTCGAAGTCCACCTCTACGATATCCTCGCCCGACTGATTGATCTCGCCGTTTGAGAGGATAGAGTCTATCTCGGTCTTGAACACCTTGCCCTTTGTGATATCGTACATGGATATGGGATTGAGCTGTACGTCCTCGGTGCTCTCGGCGTCGAGTTGGGGAGTTATCACCTGAAGACTGCTGGCGGAAATGGAGTAGGGGAGCGTCTCCAGATCAAATCCCGGCGGGACGTTTATGAAGCTCGCCGCCAGATTCATCGAGATCTTCTTGTATACCACGAAGCTTATGTCCACACTGCTCAGCGACAGCGTGCAGTTGGTGCTGTCAAGCCTGTTGGAGTCGGCGTCGTAGAGTATTATCGAATCGGTGCTGACGGTCATGTCTTCGTTGAGTGTCAGCTGGTTGGTGTACTCAGCCACCACCTTGTCGATGCGGTCAAGCTCCTTCTCGGGACCGCTTATCTCTATCTCCGCGGGGGTGATGGAGGTCTCCTTGAGGGTGAAGCCCTCCTGTGCGCTCACATTGGGCGCGGAGACGGTCATCGGCATTTTAATGGTGTCCAGCTGGTCGAACTTTATCTCCTTGGTAGGCGGGGTGACAGATATTATCGTACACTTGTCCGCCGAGTGCTTCGACTTTACGTCGATGTCAAGCTTGTAGGTGCCTTCCTTGGTGACCTGATCGGTGTCTATGGTGGCGATAAGATCGTCCGCCGAGTAGGTGCCGATCTCGTAGTTCATGCCCTGTATCTCCACGTCCACCGTGAAGTCCTTGTAGGAAAGGGCGCTGAGTCCCTTGCTCTCCGCGGTGGTACCGCTTATGGAGAAGCTAACGGGCACGTTCAGTATCGTCTTTTTGACTGTGGGATATTTCGTTATCGACATCGCAAACCATATGATGACCGCGATGATGAGGGAAATTATCTTCAGCATAAAGTCGGAAAGCTCGCCTTTTAGACCGCGCTTGAATAATTTTCTTTTCTTTATTGTTTTTTCCATCCTGAGATCATCCTTCCGACAAAGGTAGTTCCAGTGCCGTCCGACTCTGCGTCGGGTATCAGTCTGCTTCTGAGAAGCTTTGCCAAGCTTTCTTTAGAGAATCCTCTGGTCAGCTCTCCGTTTTCGGCTACCGAGATGGTACCCGTCTCCTCGCTGACTACTATAACAACGGCGTCGCTGTTCTCGCTCATGCCTATTGCTGCTCTGTGGCGGGAGCCCAGCTGTTTTGCTATCAGCTCTTCCTTCTGAGGCTTTGGCAGGAAGCATCCCGCCGCGAGTATCTTGCCGTTTCTGACTATGACAGCGCCGTCATGGAGCGGAGTGTTGGGATAGAATATGTTCCCTAACACCGCAGCACTCGGCGTGCAGTTGAGGATCGTTCCCGTGTCTATCTGCTCGCCAAGCCTTGTCTTGCGCTCACAGATTATCAGCGCACCCGTGCAGGTGGTGGAGAGGTTCTGCGCCGCCTCGCAAATAGCCGCGATGGCGGGAGCCCAGGCTTCCTCGCTGTTGGCGGAGTCCACCGTCGGGATAAAGGACAGGTCGGATATCTTCGTTCGTCCCAGCTTTTCTATCATGCGCCGAAGCTCGGGCTGGAAGAGTACGACTATCGCCACAAGCCCCCACTGGAAGCAGGTCTTGAGTATGTACCGTATCGTCTGCAGTTCAAGCAGTATCGAGATGAGGTAGAACGCCACCAGCAGCAGGATACCCTGCACCAGCTGCATAGCTCTCGTCTCACGCACCAGCTTAAAAAAGTGATATATCAGGAAGGAAAGCACGGCGATGTCGATGATGTCGTTGAGCTCTATGGATATAAGCACGCCCCAGATGGCCTGAAGTATATCACTGAACCCCGAGATGGTCTCAAACATACGGCGGCGCCTCCTTTCTTAGATAGCATTATTACACATATTATATTGTACCACAATATACTGCGTTGTGCAAGTCCTTTCGTCACATTTTTTCTGAAAATTTTATAAAAGTTAGCCGTTTATGAGCATAACTTTCGGCAGTCGGAAGTAATGGGTCAAAAAAAATTAATATTTTTGCGTAAATCCCCTTGACAATTGTGTGAAAGTGTTATATAATAGGTTTGTACGGTTGAGACTTTTTATTCATTTTATTCAATTCGTGCTATTTCGCCGCACTTTGACTATTTTGACAATAAAGTGCAGGTTATTTCTATATGTAAGGAGCGAATCGTTTTGAAAGGTTATGATAACACCAAGATCAAGAATATTGCAATTGCAGGTCACGCAGGCTCGGGTAAGACTACTCTTACTGAGGCTCTGCTCTTCTCAGCGGGCGTTACCGACAGACTCGGCAAGGTAGCTGACGGAAACACCGTCTCCGACTACACCGCCGATGAGATCGCGCGCAAGACTTCCGTTTATACATCTCTGTCCTGCTACGAGAAGGACGGATTCAAGGTAAATCTGCTTGACACTCCCGGTCTGTTCGACTACGAGCAGTCTATGGTAGAGGGCATCTCCGCCTGCGGCTGCTGCATGATAACAGTATCCGGCAAGTCGGGCGTAAAGGTCGGCACCCACAAGGCTTACAACTACGCCAAGAAGATGGGCAAGCCCACCATGTTCGTTGTTACAAAGCTTGACGACGAGAACGCAAACTTCAACAACATCTTCACCGAGCTCAAGACCGAGTTCGGTCCCACCGTGTGCCCTGTTGTGGTACCCGTTATCGCGGACAGAAAGATAGTTTCCTACGTGAACCTCATCGAGATGAAGGCATACAAGTACGAGGACGGCAAGGCTGTCGAGACCGATATGCCCACAGCTGAGGTATCCGAGAAGATGGAGTACCGTATCGACGGTCTGATCGAGGCTGTTTCCGAGGCGGTAGCCGAGACCGACGAGGAACTGATGGATAAGTTCTTCTCCGGCGAAGCTTTCACTCAGGAAGAGCTGGTGGACGGTATCCACAAGGGTATGAACGAGGGTCTTATCACTCCCGTTACCTGCGTAGCCGCCGCCGACCTCGAGGGCGTTGATATGCTGATGAAGGAGATAACCCTCCTTGTTCCCGCGCCTTCCGAGAAGGAAGACAAGCCCGCCATCGACAAGAACGGCGATCCCGTGGCAGTAGCCTGCGAGACCGACGCTCCCCTTGCGGCAAGCGTATTCAAGACCGTTGCCGATCCCTTCGTTGGCAAGATGTCCTACATACACGTTGAGTCGGGCACATTAAAGAGCAATTCCGAGGTAGTGAACGCTTCCACAGGTGCGACCGAGAAGATCGGCAAGCTGTTCTACATGATAGGCAAGAAGCAGATAGAGACCAATGAAGTAGGCTGCGGCGACATCTGCGCGGCAGTAAAGCTCTCCGCCAACACAGGCGACACCCTCTGCGACGCTTCGAGAGTAGTATCCTTTGCTAAGCCTAAGTTCCCCGCACCTACATACAGAGTAGCTGTAAAGGCGGCTTCCCAGAACGACGAGAGCAAGATCTCGGGCGCGCTGGCGAGATTGCT
>CAMVIL010000122.1 GCA_947167535.1 uncultured Ruminococcus sp.
ACATTTTCTCGTAGTAGTTCTGATACTCGCCCGAAATAATGGTCTCCCACCACTCCTTGTTGTCGAGGTACCACTGAATGGTCTTCTTGATGCCGTCCGCGAACTTCGTTTCGGGCAGCCAGCCGAGCTCGTTGTGTATCTTCGTCGGGTCGATAGCGTAGCGCATATCGTGACCCTTTCTGTCCTCGACGTGGGTTATCAGGCTTTCGGGCTTGCCAAGTTCCTTGCATATCAGTTTCACGATGTCAATGTTCTTCATCTCGTTGTGACCGCCGACGTTGTACACCTCACCGACCTTGCCCTTGTGGATTATCAGGTCGATTGCGCGGCAGTGATCCTCGACATACAGCCAGTCGCGGACGTTCAGACCCTCGCCGTAAACGGGCAGAGGCTTGTCCGCCAGCGCGTTCGCGATCATCAGCGGGATAAGCTTCTCGGGGAAATGATAGGGTCCGTAATTGTTGGAACATCTCGAAATTGTCACCGGCAGACCGTAAGTCCTGTGATAAGCCATAACAAGCAGATCGGCGCCAGCCTTAGACGAACTGTAAGGGCTGCTTGTATGTATCGGTGTCTCCTCAGTGAAGAACAGGTCGGGACGGTCGAGGGGCAGGTCGCCGTAGACCTCGTCGGTGGATACCTGATGATAGCGCTGTATGCCGTACTTTCGGCAAGCGTCCATCAGCACCTGTGTGCCGAGAATGTTGGTCTGCAAGAAGATCTCGGGGTTCTCGATAGAACGGTCAACGTGAGATTCGGCTGCAAAATTCACCACGATGTCGGGTTTTTCTTCCTCGAACAGCTTGTAGATAGCCTCTCGGTCGCAGATGTCTATCTTCACGAAACGGAAGTTCGGGTTCTGCATCACGGGTTCGAGGGTCGAAAGATTGCCTGCATAGGTCAGCTTGTCAAGGCACACGATGCGGTAGTCGGGGTAGGTGTCCAGCATATGGAACACGAAATTCGAGCCGATGAATCCGGCGCCGCCTGTTACAAAAATAGTCATATTGATTCTCCTTAAAACTCTATCTTAGATTCTGCGAGCGAGGGGTGGATTTTGTCCTTTTCGCTGAGGATCATCTCGCCCGCGTCGGGCCATTCGATGCCGATGGCGGGGTCGTTCCACATTATGCCGCCCTCGTCCTCGGGGTGGTAAACGTCGTCGCACTTGTAGGTGAACTCGGCGTAATCACTGACTACCACAAAGCCGTGTGCAAATCCGCGCGGTATCATGAACTGCCTGTGGTTTTCTTCCGAAAGCAGAACACCTACCCACTTGCCATAGGTCTTGCTGCCCTTTCTGAGATCAACCGCAACATCGAACACCTCACCCTTGATAACACGGACGAGCTTTGCCTGCGGATGAGTCTTCTGAAAGTGAAGCCCCCTCAGCACACCCTTTCGGGAGCTGGACTGGTTGTCCTGAACGAAGTTGTAGTCAAGCCCCGCCGCCTTAAAATCGCTCTCCTTGTATGTCTCCATAAAGTAGCCGCGGTTGTCGCCGAAGGTCTTGACGTCGATTATGTAAACGCCCTTTATCTTGGTCTCGTTGAATGTAAAATTGCCCATTTCACGCGCTCCTTAGTATTTTATCCTGCCCTCGGCAACCTTTTTCAGATGTGCGCCGTATGGGGATTTTCCGTATTTTTCGGCGGACTTCATCAGCCCGTCCTTGGTTATCCAGCCGTTGATGAAGGCTATCTCCTCGGGAGCGGAGATCTCGATGCCCTGACGGTTCTGGACCATCTGCACGAAGTTGGTCGCTTCTGCGAGGCTGTCCATCGTGCCGGTATCGAGCCATGCAAAGCCGCGCCCCAGAAGCTGAACGTCCAGCAGAGCGTCGTCTAAGTACATCTCGTTGAGGGTGGTTATCTCAAGCTCGCCGCGAGCGGAAGGCTTTACAGCATTTGCTCTTGCACTAACGCCCTTAGGGTAGAAATACAGCCCAGTCACCGCATAGTTCGACTTAGGCTCGGCTGGCTTCTCCTCGATGGAGATGGCCTGTCCGTTTTCGTTGAACTCGACCACGCCGAAACGCTCGGGGTCGGGAACGTAGTAGCCGAAAACGGTCGCACGCTTGTTCTGCTCGGCGTCCTCGACAGCCGCACGAAGAAGAGTTCCGAAGCCGTTGCCGTAGAAGATATTATCGCCGAGAACCATAGCACAAGCATCATCACCGATGAATTCCTCGCCTAGGATAAACGCCTGTGCGAGACCGTCGGGGGAGGGCTGCACCTTGTACGACAGATTCACGCCGTACTCCGAGCCGTCGCCGAGAAGCCGCTCGAAGTTAGGCAGGTCGGTCGGGGTGGAGATTATGAGTATGTCCTTGATGCCCGCAAGCATGAGGGTCGACAGCGGATAGTAGACCATCGGCTTGTCGTAGACGGGCAGAAGCTGCTTCGATGTAACCATCGTCAGCGGGTACAGTCTGGTGCCGGAGCCGCCGGCGAGAATTATACCTTTCATATAAATACCTCTGTATCTGGATTTTTTATAGATCGTAAGAATGACCGTCGGGAAATTTCCCGCATATTCCTGTGGGTAGTCACTGTTTATTATTATACTATATTATTATAGTTCTTGTCAACCTATTTTTATTAAGGTATTCTTAATGAGATAATACAGAGATCAAGAGAGCCGTGCCTCGTACAGACTTCTGAGGGCAGTTTCCCGGCGAGGTTGTATCGGAAGTTGTATTGTTAAAATACTAACATTCATGATATATTTATCCTTCATACACAAAGTTGTATTGTTTGGGCAAGCGTACAACATATTCCCTTAATACTTGGAAAATATTTTGTCGTTTATGGATAATTATTTGTGTTTAAGTTTGTTAATTTTGTCAATTGAAAACGTTTAAGGAATATGATATTATTATACACAAGATTAGGGGATAAATGTCGAACGGGATAGTTATAGGCTCTCGGACATGACATCTCCCCTAACAAAAAAGACAATTTGTCTGGTTTTAAATAGCAGACAAAGAAATTGTATTAATCTTAAATGGAGGTTTTTTCGATGAAAATGACAAAAGTTGCAAGCACCGCAGCAGCTGTTCTTTGCGCAGCAGCATTCATGGTTCCTACTGCAGCAATGGCAGTTTCTGCTGAGACAACTGCTCCCACCTTCGTTTCCGTTGGCGAAGATGTTCCTTCCTGGAACGTTGTAAGCTTCACCGGCGATCAGTACGTTAAGGTTGGCAGCAACTTCAGCTTCAGCGTAAACGTTGGCTCTTGGGTAAAGAACGCTTCCTATCAGTGGCAGGTTGCTAACTATGGCAGCAACTACAACTGGCAGAACATCAGCGGCGCTACCAGCAGCACTTACACCACTACTATGACCAGCTCCCTCAACGGCGCTCACTACAGATGCGTTGTTGTTGATAACGACAGAAACCGCACCGAGAACACTGCTGCAAGAACAGTAAGCTCTAACGCTGCTGCTGCTAAGCTCGGCACTCCCGTTAAGCAGTCTGACGGCTACTACAAGATCCCCCTGACCATCACCGGTCTGAAGGACAACTCCATCTCCAGCTTCTGCCCCAAGTTCAATGTAAGCACATCTTCCATCGATGACATCGATTTCGAGTATGCAAGCAACTGGACTCAGAAGGGCGACAACTGCGGTTTCGACTTCTTCCAGGAGAACAATCCTGTTGACACCGACGGCGACGGCAAGACTGACCGCGTTGACAAGGTTCCCAACATCTATCGTCTCCAGTACGCTACCGTTATGCAGACCACTACTCTCGGCTCTGACAACGTATTCGGTTATCTGTACGTTAAGCCCAAGAGCGGCGTAAGCACTCTCGAGATCAAGATGGCTGAGGACGACAAGGCTTCTCTGTATGATGACAACAAGTACGAAGGCACCCTCGTTTACGGTATGTCCTACACCGGCACCACCATCGGCGGTTCCTCTTCCACTTCTACTGTTCCTACCAACATTCAGGTAGCTTACAGCACTGATTATCATCAGGTAAGATTTACTTGGGACAAAGATTCCGGCGCTGACAGATACGGCATCGCTGTATAGCTGGCAGGCAAGTGGAGAATCCAGACTCAGTCTCTGACCACCAATGTCTTCACCACTCCTAAGAACCTGACTCCCGGCAAGTCCTACAAGGTTGCTATCGCTGCCAGAGTAAACGGCACTTGGGATGTTGCAGGCGCTATCAAGAACGCTGTAACCATCACCGTTAAGTAATCGAAACTCCGATTAAATAACAAATACAGACCGACGGTTTCTTCGGAAGCCGTCGGTTTTTTGTTGCCCGAAAAACGCATACACGCAAAAAAGACATCTCCGAAAAGAGATGTCTTTGCGATCCATACAGTTTACAGGCTCTCGATCATTTTGTCAAGCCCTTCGCAGAAAATATCGTAGGTGAACTTCTCCAGCACTCTTTCTCTGCCAGCACTGCCGAACTTTTCTCTCAGCTCGGGATCGTCCGCCAGCTTCTCCAGTGCCTCAGCGTATGCCTTGCTGTCGGAATTGGGACACTCAAGCCCCGTCACGTCCTTGACGTTCACGTAATTGACTCCGCTTCCGGGTATCGTGAATGTCACCGCAGGCTTGCCGAAATACATTCCCTCAGCAAGCGCTATGCCGAATGCCTCGTTCTTTGTGACCGAGGGGAAGCAGAAAACGTCACAGGCAAGCAGGCAGGCTATCAGCTCGTTGTCGCTGATCTTACCGAGAAAATGCACCTTGCTGTCGCCCTGCGCTTCCTTCTTCAGCAATCCGGTCAGCTCGCCCTGTCCGCCTATCAGTATGGCAAATCTGTCGTCGAGATATCTGCTGGCTTCCACAAGCTTTATGAAACCCTTGTAGGGAATATGCCTGCCGAGTCCGAAGCAGATGACCTTGTCCTTGTACTTGTTCCGTATTTTCTTCGAGAGCTCCTCGATCTCGGGAGTGACCTTCAGACGCTCGTTGTTGATGCAGTTGGGGATAACGGTACACTTATCCTTGAAGCGACTCAGGAACGGACTGCCCTTGATGTAGTTGGGGCTGGTCGCCACGATCTTGTCCGCTCTCTGTAAAAGCTCTATGTTCTGAGCATAGAAGAACTTCGAGAGTATCTTCTGCTTTGTGATATCAAGATGCCAGTAGACCACCAGCTTGAAATCCATC
>CAMVIL010000123.1 GCA_947167535.1 uncultured Ruminococcus sp.
GTCGTCGATGTGTGCCATCCACTTCTGGTCTACTACCTTCAGCAGTACAACACGCTCGATCTCGCGGATAAGCTCGGTGCCGAGATCTTCCTCGCGCTTCGCATAGATCTTGTTCGCTCTCTCCTGTAACTGCTCGATGATATCCTTCTTGGTGATGCTCTCGAGCTCGGCGGGAGTGTAGTTGAAATCTGTCTCGACGGTGATGAGGTTCATCAGGTGCTCCTTCAGACCCTCGAGGTTCCAGTCGTCGTGGATCTCGTCGTCAAGCAGATACATATTTACGCAGTCTTCTACGAACTGGTTTATCATATTGATAATGCTCTCGTGGATATCGTCGCCGTTGAGCACCTGCTGGCGCTGACCGTAGATGATCTCACGCTGAGTGTTCATAACGTCGTCGTAGTTCAGTACGTTCTTTCTGATGTTGAAGTTTCTGCCCTCGATCTTCTTCTGCGAGGACTCTATGATACCCGTCAGCATCTTGGACTGGATAGGCATATCCTCGTCCACCTTCAGGGTGTCCATCATGTTGGTTACTCTGTCGCCGCCGAACAGTCTCATGAGGTCGTCCTCGAGGGAGAGGAAGAACATACTCTCACCGGGGTCTCCCTGACGTCCCGAACGTCCGCGGAGCTGGTTATCGATACGTCTTGACTCGTGACGCTCGGTACCGATGATGTACAGACCGCCCGCCTCGCGGACCTTTTCTGCCTTCTCAGCGACCTCAGCGTCGTACTTGGCCTTGAACTCCTTGTACTTTGCTCTTGCCTCAAGGATCTGCTCGTCGTCAGTCTCAGCGAAACCGATAGCGTCTACGATGATCTCCTCGGGGATATCAAGCTTCCTCAGCTCCTCGGTAGCGAGGAACTCGGAGTTACCGCCCAGCAGGATATCGGTACCACGACCAGCCATGTTGGTAGCGATGGTAACGGAGCCGTACTTACCTGCCTGAGCTACGATCTTAGCTTCCTTCTCGTGATACTTAGCGTTCAGCACCTGATGCTTAACGCCCTTGTTCTTCAGGAGCTTGGAGAGGTACTCGGACTTCTCTACCGAAACGGTACCTACCAGAACAGGCTGACCCTTCTTGTTGCACTCGATGACCTGATCGATAACGGCGTTGTACTTTGCCTTCTCGGTCTTGTAGATAACATCGGGGTGATCAACTCTGATAACGGGCTTGTTGGTGGGTATCTCGATAACGTCCAGCTTGTAGATCTCTCTGAACTCGTCCTCTTCCGTCAGCGCGGTACCTGTCATACCCGACAGCTTGGAGTAGAGACGGAAGTAGTTCTGGAATGTGATGGTAGCGATAGTCTTGGACTCGCGGGCTACCTTAACGCCTTCCTTAGCCTCGATAGCCTGATGCAGACCGTCGTTGTAGCGGCGTCCTACCATGATACGTCCGGTGAACTCGTCAACGATCATTACTTCGCCTTCGGGAGTAACAACGTAGTCGGTATCGCGGCGCATTGTGCCGTTAGCCTTGATAGCCTGATTGATGTGGTGGAGCAGAGTCATGTTGTCAGCGTCCATAAGGTTGATAACGTTGAACGCCTTCTCTGCCTTCTTAACGCCAGACTTGGTAAGAGTAGCGGTGCGAGCCTTTTCGTCTATGATGTAGTCGCCGTCCAGCAGGTCGTTGTCTGCCTTGTCGTCCATCTCGACTACGGTAATGGGCTTCAAGCTCTTAGCGAAGCGGTCAGCCAGCTGATACAGCTCGGTAGACTCGTCGCCCTGACCCGAAATGATAAGAGGAGTACGAGCCTCGTCTATGAGTATGGAGTCCACCTCATCGACGATAGCGAAAGCGTGCTCGCGCTGAACCTTATCCTTCTTGTAGATTACCATGTTGTCACGCAGATAGTCGAAACCGAACTCGTTGTTGGTACCGTAAGTGATATCTGCGTTGTAAGCCGCCTGCTTCTCAGCCTTGTCCATGCCCTGGAGCACGCAGCCGATAGTCAGACCGAGGAAGCGGAATACCTTACCCATTTCCTCAGACTGGAACTTAGCCAGATAGTCGTTTACCGTTACTACGTGAACGCCCTTGCCGGTCAGCGAGTTGGCATAAGCGGCGAGGCAGGCCACGAGGGTCTTACCTTCACCGGTCTTCATCTCAGCGATTCTGCCCTGATGAAGAACGATAGCACCGATTATCTGTACAGGGAACGGCTTCTTGCCGAGGACTCTCCATGCAGCCTCACGGCATACAGCGAGAGCGTCGGGGAGCAGTTCGTCAAGAGTGCTCAGACCGTCGGACAGCTTGTCCTTCATTATCTGAGTCTGCTGACGGAGCTCGTGGTCGTCCATCTTCTCATATGTAGCCTCAAGGTCAAGCACCTTCTGCTTGATAGGCTCTATTCTCTTTAACTCCTTTTTGGAATAATTACCAAAAAGCGCGTTTACTAATCCCATTTAATCACCTCAAAAGTTAATGCCCCGCATCGGGACGTGTATATACAAAAATACATTATATATTATAACAAATCAAGCCGAGCTTGTCAAGTACTTTTTTACAGCATGGTCATTCATAGCAATATGCACAAAAATACCGACCCGATATCTACAAAAAAGCCGACCCGAAAGCGGTCGGCTTTGCTGTTATTTGTAAATCTTTTCCTCAATCTCGCGTCTGCAGGCATCGAGGTCGAGGTCGAGGGTGCTCTGACCGTCGTGGTTGCCGTAATAGTAGGCGTCCTCGGGCGGTATGCGGAGCTGTGACATCTTATACTTTATCGAGAAGAGCAGCTTGTAGAACAGCACGTACATCTCGGTCTTGTCCATGTTGGTCGTGAGGTTCTTTGCGCACACCTTGAGGAATTTATCCAGCGCCAGCGGGTCGAGGGTCTTGGCCTTGTCGATTATCTTGGTGATGACCTTTCTCTGGCGCTCGGTGCGTTCAAAGTCAGCGTTGCCGACGTATCTGAGTCTTGCGTATGCCAGCGCCTGATTGCCGTTGAGGTGAACGCCCTTGCCGCCTGCGGTCAGGTAGTCGGTACCCTTTTCGTTGCCGAGGTACTTGTTCTGCTCGGCCATCGGGTCGGTCATGCCCTGAGCTTCCTCGTCGGTGAGGTCTATATCGATACCGCCCACCGCGTCGACTATCTCAATAAAGGAGAAGAAGCTGACGTAAGCGTAGCGGTCGACCCTGACGTCGAAGTTGTGCTCGACGGTATCCATCAGCAGTTCCGCGCCGCCGTAGCGGTATGCGGCGTTCAGCTTATCCCAGCCGTGCTCGGGTATCTCGACGTAGCTGTCGCGCATCAGCGAGGTAAGGGTGACTTCCTTAGTGCCGCGGTTAATGGAGAGCAGTATCATCGAGTCGGTCCTGCCGCGCTCCTCCTCGTCGCGGGTATCGCTGCCTATCAGCAGGATATTGGTGACTTCCTTGCTGTAAAGTGCGGCGTCGGTGACAAGTCTGTCGCCTGTCTCGACGGAGTTCACGAGGCTGATATATCTGAATATCAGCAGCTGGAAGAGCAGCACGATAACCAGCAGGATGATGAACAGTCCGCGGAAGAACTTCCCGACTGCCGAGCCGCCCTTCATCTCGCGCTTGCCCTTTTTGGAGTACACATAATCGTTCTGACTGCCGAACTGCACCTGCTCGCCAGAATGCTTACGGCGGGCAGCCTCGGCGTACTTGCGGTTGTTGGGGTGAACGGGGCTGGGACGGTTAGCCGAGCCCGAGCCGTGAGGTCTCTGCTGACCCTGCGGGCGGGGCTGACCCTGACGGGGAGCATTCTGCTGAGCCCCCGCGCGGACGCGGTTATACTCATCGAGGTAAGCGTCCTCATACGCCTGTCTGGCGGCGTCGCGCTTAGCCTGTTCGATTGCCTCAAGCTCCGCCTCCGAGTAGAATCTCAGGTCGTCGGCGCCATCCGAGTAATCGGTCTCCTGATCCATGTTCTGAAACTTCTTCAGCTCACGGTCATACATATTCTTATACGCGTCCTGACCGCGGTCGGGACGTTTGTTATTCTTAGCCATAAATTATACTCTTCCTTTTTATAAGCAGCGTAAAATAAGTTCTCGCCCTTCTATTATAATAGAACTTTCCCGAAATGTCAAGGCTTTGCTAATATTGTCATATACTTGACATTTTGCGGAAAAAGTGCTATAATTTCCCTTTGACAGATGTTATCAAGCAGGAAAGGTGATAAAATGAAGTTTGAGGCCCTCAATAATACCCGCGAACTCGGCGGTATCCCCACATCTGACGGCAGACACGTCAGACACGGCAGACTATTCCGCAGCGGCAGGCTCATAATGGGCTCGCCGAAGGATATCGAGACCCTCGCACAGGCGGGCATTACCAGGATAATCGATTTCCGCAGCCGCGAGGAACAGCTTGAAAAGCCCGACCCCGCGCTCCCCGATGCAGAGAATGTTTCTCTCCCCGCAGTCAAGGACATGACCGCAGGCATCACCCGCGACGAACGCTCCGACGGCAAGGCTCTGGAGGCGATAATCTATCAGAGCATCTCCGAAGAGGGCTTCGCCATGAAGTATATGTGCTCCATGTACCGCAATTTCGTCGCTGACGATTTCGCACGCTCCCAGTACTCCCGCTTCGTCCGAATGATAGCCGACGGTGCAGATAAGGACGTCTTTCTCTGGCACTGCAACACCGGCAAAGACCGCGCAGGCTTCGCGGCGGTGATACTGCTGACGATACTCGGCGCGGACAGGGAAACTATCCTTGAGGATTACCTCGTCACCAACGGCAACATCGCCGAAGAGGTGGCAGAGCTCACAGAGACCTTCACGCCTGCGGGTGCGCCCGACAGCGCCCGCGATGCAGTACGGCTGCTTTTCAGCGCCGACGAGCAGTTCCTGAACGCCCTCTACGAAAAAGCCGACGAGCTCTACGGCAGCTTCGACGGGTTCCTTGCCGACGGGCTGGGAGTGGACGACGCGCTCCGTGAGAGACTGCGCCGGAATTTTCTTGAATGACCCAATAACGACCAAAGGACGGCAGAGCGCCGTCCTTTTTTTCATACCAGTCTTACCTT
Source organism: uncultured Ruminococcus sp. (assembly GCA_947167535.1). Classification (GTDB taxonomy): domain Bacteria; phylum Bacillota; class Clostridia; order Oscillospirales; family Ruminococcaceae; genus YE71. Next base: position 5,019 of record CAMVIL010000123.1, read on the forward strand.
GTAGTGCTTCAGCCAGTAGTTCACCTGAATGATATACGCCATTATCTGCGGGTCGTTCATCAGCTGACCGTACCACTGTATGTGCCTGCCCTCGTACATCAGCTTCTCCACCTCC
>CAMVIL010000124.1 GCA_947167535.1 uncultured Ruminococcus sp.
GGAAAGACCACTACCATCGGTAAGCTTGCTTATTCGCTGCACCTGCAGGGCAACACGGTACTGGTCGCCGCTGCCGATACTTTCAGAGCTGCTGCAATAGATCAGCTTGAGGTATGGACAAACCGCGCAGGATGTGATATAATAAAACACAAGGAAGGCAGTGACCCCGCAGCAGTAGTTTTTGACGCGCTCACAGCCGCTAAATCCAGAGGTGCGGATATCGTTCTTTGCGATACTGCGGGCAGACTTCATAACAAGAAAAACCTTATGAATGAGCTCAAAAAGATATCCAGAATAGTTCATGAGCAGGCAGAGGGAAGCTCTCTTGAGGTTCTTCTGGCGCTTGATGCTACTACGGGACAGAATGCCGTTAGTCAGGCAAGACTGTTCAATGAAGCTTGCGATATCACGGGTATAATCCTCACAAAGCTCGACGGCACCGCTAAGGGCGGAATCGTTGTTTCGATAGCCGATGAGCTCGGCATTCCCGTTAAGCTCATTACTGTTGGCGAGCATATTGACGATATGCAGCCGTTTGTTGCGAAAGACTTTGTCAACGCGCTGTTCGATGATTGATACGTCGGCAGGAAAGTATGAAACATTGCAGGTCTGTTCGGTAAGATGATTACCGTTCAGGGGGTAGGAGATCAAAAATGGAAAATGTACTGTTTGTTGTAAATATGCAGGATATGTACGTTGGTAGGACCAGAAACAAGGAAAAGTATTCTTTCAATGCAGACGATCTTATCGAAAAAGTGAATAAAAGCATTCTCGCTTATCAGGCTGATGAAGTTTTTTATATTAAAAGCATCGGCAAGGGTCTCTTCAAGGGTTCGCTCCCGAAGCAGGGTTCAAATGACTCTGAGCTTGCCACTTACATGAAGATAGTTTCAAAGAATATATATGAAAAGAACAAGCCTGACTGCTTTACGAATGACGTACTTCACGATTTTGTCCGCGCCAGAGGTGTCAAGCAGATCGAATTCGTCGGCGTTGACACGGGCGAAGAGATAGGCCGCTCTGCAATGACTGCTACCGAGGACATGAGTATAAACGTCGTATTCAATGAGATGGCGCTCATTACTATGGATCCCGAAAAGGCAGGCAAGATCCGGGAGAAGCTTCGCAGATCCAAAGTTACTTTTAAGCAGGACCTGATATAACGAATCATTTTGGAGTTTAATATGAAACTGATTATTGCCAGCAATAACGAAGGAAAAATACGCGAGTACAAAACGCTTCTGGCTGCGGTAGGCTATAACGAAGTCCTTTCACTCAAAGATGCGCACCTTGAGTGTGACCCCGATGAGACCGGAAAGACTTTTGAAGAGAATGCCGCAATTAAGGCACGCGCACTTTTTGAGATGTGCGACTGTGCTGTTCTTGCCGATGACAGCGGTCTGATGGTAGATGCGCTCGGCGGCGAGCCGGGAGTCTATTCCGCACGCTGGATGGGACTCGGCAGCGATGACGACAAGAATAACGAGATACTCAGACGTCTCGAAGGAGTCAAGCGTTCCGAAAGAACAGCCAGATTTGTATGCGCTATACATTTTATCCGCAAAGACGGAACTGAGATCACAGCCAGAGGAGTCTGTGAGGGAGAGATTGCCTGTGAACCCAAAGGCGATGACGGCTTCGGTTATGACCCGATCTTCCTGTTTAACGGTAAGAACCGCAGCTTTGCTCAGATGAGTGCCGACGAGAAAAACGCTGTTTCACACCGCGGACTGGCGCTCAAAGAGCTTCTTGAAAAACTAAAGTGAGGTAAATAATATGCTTACACCCAAACAGAGAGCCGAGCTTAAAGCTATGGCAAATTCGCTGGACGCAAGCTTTCAGATAGGCAAGGGCGGAGTAAATGACGCTCAGGCGGCACAGATAGATGATTATCTTCGCGTTCATGAGCTTATCAAGATAAGAGTGCTTGAGAACTCGCTTCTTACTGCACGCGAAGCGGCTGAAGATATCGCTGAGCGTATCGGTGCCGATGTGGTTCAGTGTATCGGCTCTAAGGCGGTCCTTTTCAAGAGAAACGAAAAAGAACCTAAGATCAAGCTGAAGAATAAATGAGCGGTATAGCTCTTTTCGGCGGGACCTTTAACCCGCCGCATCTTGGACACAAACGTCTGCTTGAGACCGCCATTGAAGCCGTGATCCCCGAAAAGACCATCGTTATGCCCGACAGGATACCGCCGCATAAGCAGGCAGATTCTATTGCGGACACAGATGACAGACTTGAAATGTGCAGACTTGCTTTTTCCGACATACCTACAGTCTCGGTCAGCGACTGGGAGCTTAAAAGGGAAGGGAAGAGCTATAGCATATTCACGGTCAGATACCTGAGGGAGCTTTATCCTGACGGCAGGCTGTGGTTTATCATGGGCAGCGATATGCTGCTGAGCTTTGAGAAGTGGTTCTGCTGGGAAGAGTTGCTGTCGCTTTGTACTCCGCTGTGTCTTGCTCGTTGTACGGCAGATGCTATGGCTGCACTGACTCAGGCTGAAAAACTGTCAGCTGCTACAGGAATCAGAGAAGCCGCCAAGACAGTGCAGGCATCTCCGCTGGAGATATCTTCTACCACTGTCAGGGATATTCTGTACAGCGGCGGTTCACCAGATGATCTTATCGACAGCAGAGTGCTTCAATACATCAGGGATCACGATTTATATACTAACATCAAGGATCGGTGATAATAATTTGGAAAAGATAGTTATTACCAATGAACTTACAGAAGGAATAATCAAGGTACTTAAGGCAGATCTGTCAAAAAAAAGATACACTCATTCCAAGAATGTAGCGGCAATGTCTGCGGAGCTTGCAAAGCTTTACGGAGAAGATATAGAACGCGCTTACTTCGCGGGGCTCGTGCATGACATAGCCAAGGAGATCTCACGCGATGAACAGTTTGTGCTCGCCGCAAAATGCGAGCTCGACGTCAGCGCAATAGAGCTGAACTCCACGCCGCTTCTTCACGCTATAGCGGGTGCGCAGCTGCTTATAGAGGACTTTGATTTCCATGACGAGGAGATACTCTGGGCCGTACGCTGGCACACGGTAGCTGCTCCGAATATGTCAAAGCTTGCCGAGATTGTTTATCTTGCCGATCTGGTGTCTGAGGACAGAGATTACAAGGACGTAAAAAAATACCGCAAATACGCGCATACATCTCTTGAGAAGGGAATGTTTGAAGCGCTGAAGTTTTCAATCGCGGATTCGGCGTCAAAGGGCAACAGCATACCTTTGAGCACGTTGGAAGCCTACAATCAATATGCAGCGAAAGCTAAGGAAATAAAAACCGAAAACTGAACGGAGGCATTATATGGCTAAAGAAGTTTCACAGCAGGAAGCATTAAAAACAATAATCAAAGCGCTGGACAGCAAGCGCGGCGAAGAGATCAAGGCAGTGAATATCCACGACCTGACGATCATTGCCGACTATTTCGTAATTGCAGCAGGCGGTTCCACAACTCAGACAAAGGCTCTTGCAGACGCCGTTGAGTTTGAACTGAAGCGTCAGCACGGTATCGAGCCTACACGAGTAGAAGGCTATTCGGCGGCTAACTGGATAATCCTTGACTATTCGGATATCGTCGTTCACGTTTTCTATAAGGAGACCCGCGATTTCTATAACCTCGAAAAGCTCTGGCAGGACGGCGAGTTTGTTGACATCAGCGAGTACCTCACTAAGGACTGATCCCATGGGAAACGCTGAGAAGGGAAGAAGCTACACCTCGACGATCGCAGGTTATATGATAGTAAAGAGCATTCTGAATCTCGTGCTGGGATTTGGTATGGGAAATGTCATCGGACTTGTGATAAATGTAGCATTAGCGGCAGGAATGCACAAGGGTATCAAACTGCTGAATTATGCAGTTGCGGTATTTCTCGCTGTCGTGATGCTCAAAAATGTTAAAGCTAACATCGACGGTCAGCAGTGGCTGTATCTCGCCGAGGGAATAATAGATCTGCTCTGTGCCGCCGCGCTCATTGTGAGCCGCGACATCAGGGCGCACTTCGGCTGATTGCCGACTTTATTAAGTATACTAAAATCTTTAAAATAAAGGACTGAGTGAAATGAAGAATTATGATTTTGCCGAAGTTGAGGCAAAATGGCAAAAGTACTGGGACGAGCATGGCACCTTTAAGGCCAGCGATGACCACTCCAAGCCCAAGTACTACAATCTGGTTGAGTTCCCTTATCCTTCGGGACACGGTATGCACGTTGGTCACATCAAGGCATACTCCGGACTTGAGGTAGTCAGCAGAAAGAGACGCCTTCAGGGCTACAACGTTCTGTTCCCCATCGGCTTTGACGCTTACGGTCTGCCTACCGAGAATACCGCTATCAAGGATAATATCCACCCCCGCGTGGTAACAGACCGCAATATCGCGCTGTTCACCAGCCAGCTGAAGAAGGTCGGATTCTCCTTTGACTGGTCTCGCGTAGTTGATACCACCGAAGAAGGCTACTACAAGTGGACTCAGTGGATCTTCCTCAAGATGTTCGAGAACGGCCTTGTATTCCGTGACAAGACTTTGGTCAACTACTGCCCCAGCTGTAAGGTAGTTCTCTCCAACGAGGATTCCCAGGGCGGCAAGTGCGATATCTGCCACAGCGATATCGTTCAGAAGACCAAGGAAGTATGGTATCTGCGCATCACAGAGTACGCAGACAAGCTGCTCGAGGGTCTCGAGACTGTCAACTATCTTCCCAACGTAAAGCTCCAGCAGCAGAACTGGATCGGCAAGTCCACAGGTGCATTTGTTAACTTCAAGATCAAGGAGTTCGACGAGAGCCTGCGTATATATACCACCCGTCCTGACACTCTCTACGGTGTTACATTCATGGTAATCGCTCCTGAGCATCCGATGATCCAGAAATACCGCGATCAGCTCGGCAATATTGACGCTCTTGACGCTTACAAGGCAGAGTGCGCAAAGAAGAGCGAGTTTGAGCGTACCCAGCTCGTCAAGGAAAAGACCGGTGTGAAGATTGAGGGTCTGACCGCTATCAATCCTATCACAGGCAAGGAGATCCCCGTATACATCTCCGACTACGTAATGATGGGTTACGGAACAGGCGCTATCAGGGCTGTACCTGCTCATGATGAGAGAG
>CAMVIL010000125.1 GCA_947167535.1 uncultured Ruminococcus sp.
AACAATGTCAGGACATTCTAAATGGGCTAACATTAAACGTAAGAAGGAAGCAAACGACGCTGTAAAGGGTAAGATCTTTACCAAGATCGGTAAGGAGATCGCCGTTGCGGTCAAGATGGGCGGCGCTGACCCCAGCAATAACGCTAAGCTTGCACAGCTCATCGCTAAGGCTAAGGCTAACAATATCCCTAACGATAACATCGACAGAGTTATCAAGAAGGCAGCAGGCGAGGGCGATAAGAACAACTACGAGGATATGGTATACGAAGGTTACGGCCCCGGCGGAGTTGCCGTTATCGTTGAGTGCCTTACCGACAACAAGAACCGTACCGCAGGCGACGTAAGACATTACTTCGACAAGTTCGGCGGAAACCTCGGTACTTCCGGCTGCGTAAGCTTTATGTTCACCTCCCGCGGCACCGTTATCCTCGAGGCTGAGGGCGTTGACGAGGATAAGCTCATGGAAGACGCTTTCGAGGCGGGCGCAGATGACTTCAATATCGAAGGCGATATCGTTGAGGTGGCTTGCCCTCCCAATGACGCTATCACCGTCAGCGAAAAGCTCAAGGAGCTGGGCTACACCGTAGTCTCCGCCGAGAGCGAGATGATCCCCTCGACTTACACCACTCTTACCGACGAGAAGCAGCTCAAGCTCATGGGTCTGCTGCTGGAAAATCTCGAGGAGAACGACGACGTTCAGAACGTGTATCATAACTGGAACGCTCCCGAAGAAGAGGAGGAAGACTGATACGGCATAAAATATTCACCGCACGGCTTGCTGTTCGTGCGGTGTTGTATTCAGAGCGTTGTGCCGATTTGTTATGAAAAAAATAATGGTCGCGAAAAAATATGTCGGCAGAGGCTTTTCTGTGCTGTTTGCACTGTTTATGTGCTGGACTGTGTGGGTAGCGCTTGCAAGGATACAGACACACTACACCTCGCCGAGATTTTTCATCGCCGCATTGCTGTGTGTAACAGCTGTCGTCGTGCTTTGCAACCGTTCAAAGCGCTTCGGCAGGATGAAAATATTAGGAAGAAGACTTGGAAAGATCTCCCCCGAAAGACTGTATGTCTTTTCGGCGGTGATACTGCTGGCACTGCAGATATTTCTGCTCCTGAAGCTGAAGTACCGCCCGAATCACGATTCGATGTACGTGGATATCGCTGCGAAAAATTTCGCACGGGACGGAAACTTTGAGAACATCACTATGGGACTCAAGGCGAAAAAGAGATTCTACTTCTCGCGGTTCCCCAACAACTGGGCGTGGCTGCTGATACTCTCGGGGATACACCGCGTAGATTACCTGCTGACGGGCAAGGTGCACGACCAGGTCACGCCGGCTATCAGCGTGCTCTCGATTCAGCTGTCTCTGCTGCTGACTTTCCTCACTGCGCGGCATATGACCGCCAACAAGAACTACCGCCGCATGGCGGCACAGCTTCCGCTGCTGGTGCCCGCATTTTACCTGTACGCTCCCATATACTACACCGATACCGTCTCCATGCCCTTCGCGGCACTGTCGATGTATGCCTTTGTGAGGTTTATAAAGGCGGAACGGAAAAGGCAGAAGGTCATCTTCGGGATAGTCTGCTTCATAAGCGTGGGGCTGGGGTATGTCATCAAGGGGAACCTGTGTATCCTCGCGGTGGCGTTTGCTCTCTACATGATGTTTGAAAAGGGGATACTCAAAGGCGTCGCCACCGGAGTTGTGCTGGCGCTGGCGATAGTCCTGTTCAGCAAAGCCACCACAGCGGCAGGGCTCGCGGCGGGTATCACCACGCGGGAGCTTTACGAGGCGAAGCGACTGCCCCCTCACCACTGGGTGATGATGTCGCTGGTGGACGACGGCAGGTTCAACTACGATGAATACCGCCTGACGCTGAAATACGATGATTACGAAAGCAAAAAGAAAGCCGACATGAAGCGTATTAAAGAGGACATGGACAACTACACCCCCAGGACCTTCGTGGAGCACCTGAGACTCAAATCGAGCGTAACCTGGTCTGAGGGGCATTATTACGCTCTGCACCACATAAAGAACAGCGAGAACAAACGGCTGGCAAGGTTCCTCAAAGGCGACACCGCCAAGCGGGTCTTCGACGTGGCGCAGGCGGTACTGCTGCTGACCATGCTGTTATCCTTCGTGGGCGGGGTGTTCTCAAAGTACCCCGACAAGGTCTTCCTGCTGAGGATGTCGGTGTTCGGACTGGCGGTCTTCCTGCTGATATGGGAGACACGCTCGCGATATCTCGTGAACTTCCTGCCCTTTATGGTGCTGATAAGCGCCGACGGGATAAGGCGGACGGAGATGTTTTTCCGCATGGCTGCGCGTAAGTTTGCCCGAAAAAAGTAAAATACAGAAACTTCCTGCCCTGACGCTGTGTGGTGAAACTGCACAAACGTCGGGGCGGTTTTTTGTTTACAGTTGTAAAAAATAGTCATATTTCATGTAAATTTCATAAAGCTATATTGCAAAAATTCAATTATTATGTTATAATACAATTAATGATGCAGTTGTTGCACGCGAAGGGGTGAAGACCTATGAAAAAACAGATCATGTCAGAAAGCCTGAAAAAGCTGATCTGCGCTATGTCTGCGCCCGAAAACTGCAGAGAGGACGTCATGAGACTGCTGGCGGAGTACACCCCCGCCATAGCAGAGGATCTCGAGCTTACGAGTATGTCCTACGAGGTCTCGGTCCCCGCCACCTTCGGCGCTGTGGGAAGCGGCATGAAAGGCTCGGGCGTGATGTTCGACAACGGCGGAAGCAGGGCTGTGGAGTACAAGTCCCGCTTTGAGACCCGCAACGGCGGCTACCTCGAGCTCATAGGCACCTCAGCCGCAGAAGACCCCGAACAGGAGGACACCTTCAAAACCGTATGCGGTCTGACCTTCTCGCTGTGCGGCAAGATAAACAGCGTCAGCGACCTGTTGATGCTGTCGGTGACAGACAGCCTGACAGGCGCTATGAACATGAACGGTTTCAGAAAGACCCTCGCGCCTCAGGCGGGCAGGGGACTCCTGAGAGGACACGCTTCGGTGTTCCTCAACATAAAGAACTTCAAGTATATAAACCAGAAGACCGGCATGGTCAACGGCGATATGATACTCAAGGAGCTGGTGGTGCGGTTCAGGGAGCTCTGCGGCGACAACGAGGGCTACATCGCGAGACTGGGCGCCGATAACTTCGTGCTGGCTCTGAAAAAGGAGCAGGTACCCGAGCTTACGGCTATGCTCCGCTCATTCCGCGTAGAGCTGAAAGGCGCCGAGGGCGACGCCGAGATAAAGGTTTACTTCCGCTGCGGACTTTACTACATGACCGATGAGAGCACCTTTGAAGACCTGATGAACTGCTGTACCTGCGCTTACGCAGCGGCACGCGGCGGCAAGGGCGACTTCGTGAGATACGAACCCTACATGACCGAGGACGAACACCACACCAAAAAGGTGCTGGTGACTTTCCCCGAGGCTATAAAGAGCCGCGAGTTTCAGGTGTACTACCAGCCGAAGGTCAGATGCTCCGACAAGAAGATGGTGGGCGCCGAGGCGCTCTGCCGCTGGGTGAAGGACGGCAGGATAATCCCGCCGATGGACTTTATCCCCATACTCGAACGCTTCGGGAACATCAGCCACCTCGACCTTTACGTGGTGGAGACGGTGGCGAGAGACCTGCGGGAATGGCTTGACAAGGGCATCACTCCCGTGCGGACTTCACTGAACATCTCACGACGCGACCTTGCCATTACGAATCTGGCGAATAAGATAAGCGAGATCGTGGACAAGTATGAGATACCCCACGAGCTCATCGAGATAGAGCTGACCGAGACCTACACCACCGAGGAATTCCCCATGTTGCTCAGGCTGATAAACGAGCTCAAGGGCTTCGGGTTCAGGATATCCATAGACGACTTCGGCTCGGGCTACTCGACGCTGACTATGCTCAAGAGCATACGCGCCGACATCATCAAGCTCGACCGCGCATTCATAAAGGACATGACTGAATCGAGCAGCGAGGACAGGATAATCCTGAAACACGTGGTACACATGGTAAACGAGCTGGATATAGACGTCATCGCCGAGGGCATTGAGACCTCGGATCAGGTGGGATTCTTAAACGGCATCGGGTGCGATGTGGTTCAGGGGTACTACTACGACAAGCCGCTGCCGCGGGCAGAGTTTGACGAAAGGCTTGCGGATCCCGAGTGGTACGCAAAGCGAGGATAGGATTTTAGGAGACTTCCGAATGGTTCGGGAGTCTCTTTCTGGTTGCGCACAAACGCGGGCAAAGCAAGTTTAGGGGGGTTCCAAGGGAGACGGCAAACGCCCCTGCGGGGCTTATTGCTATGAGTTTGCAAGCAAACTCACCCCAGCATGGCAATGAAAAGTTTAGGGGGGTTCCAAGGGAGACCCTTTTTAAAGGGTCCCCTTGGGCGCTCCGTAAGGAGCGAAAAGACCAAGGCTCAAAGCTGCAAGTCTTATCATTTAAAATCGGCATACATAATCTCCATCTTGCCTAAAGGCGCGGAATGAGAAACGGTCTCCCAAAAACGAGAACCCCACCAATATGCCGATTTTAATTGGGCGAGAGAGCGACAGCGAATCGAGTCCAACCCTCACACCACGTAGAAGACGTCAGGGTCGGGTATTAAGGTATACGCCAGAGGTCGCAAACGCGCGTCCAAAAAAACAGGGTGAATATGTGCTTAAAAAAAGATGACAAAACGGTGAAAAAGGTTGACAAAACGATTAAAATAAGGTATAATAACTTTTGTACGATAAGTCGTTAACAGCGAATGTGATTGTTTTGAAAGGAGAATAATACCGATGAATATCCTCAGAAAAACCGTCGGATTTTTGACGGCAGTAGCGATCGCGGCAGGGTCGGTGATCCCGCTGGGCGCTTCGGCGGATAGTGCAGCGGCAGAAGCAGAAGAGGCAACAAAGGCAGCGAACGACAGCGTGATCCTGACAGACGGTCAGGAGAATGATACTGATACTACTGAAAATGATGCGGCCGACGTGGAGTTTAATTCCCTCGGCGATGAAGTAAAGTACGCGGAGGAGTATGCAAAGATGCATGACGATCCGCAGTACGGTAAATATCTGAAGG
>CAMVIL010000126.1 GCA_947167535.1 uncultured Ruminococcus sp.
CCTGCCTTTACGCCGGTGATCTTGGCGGAAGCCTTGCCGTTAGCGTCAGATGTCACCTTGATGGTATCCGAGCTGCCGAATGCAGCGATCGTCTTGTCGGAAACGGTGTAGGTGATTTCCTCCTGAGCGGCGGGTGTTACTTTGACCTTGAGCGCCGCGCTGTCGCCTACCTTAACGGAAACAGCTCTGTCAATTTCGGGCTCGAGGGTGGGGAGGTCGATGCTGATGTCGGAGTTGCCTTCCCAGCCGTAGAACTCCTTGATACCGTCAAGCAGCTCATAAGCCGCGTCGATGTGAGACTGAGGAGCGGGATGCCAGTCAACGCCCACGCCGTTCTTCTCGGTGTTCTGTACGTTGAACTTGAGGTAGTTTACGTGTGTATCGCCGGTGTGCTCCTTATAATTGCTTACAGCAGACTCGACCTGAGGGCAGAGATCCTGACCCATGATACCCAGCGTGCAAAGGATCTCGGCATTGGGATTGGCTTCTCTGATCTGACCGATGAATGCCTCGTAGGTCTCGGCAAATGCCTGTCTCTCGGACTCCTTGAGAGCAGCGTCGCCCTTGATGGAGCTGATGTATGAAGCATCGTTTGTACCGAGGTTAACTACCACGAGATCGGGAGTAAAGCCTGCAAAATCCCAGGTCTCATTCTGGATGTATCCATCGCCGAAGCTGCCCCAGGAGTTGCCCAGCTTGCCGTAGTAATCGGGTACGCACTGTGCAGAAGATCTCTTTCCGTTGTTGGAGTATCCCGAGATTATGCCGTAGCCGCTGAAGGATACCATGCTGCAGTCAGCATCCAGCTTCTGAGCGGTCTTGTATGCGTAGGTCTTGGTGCCGTCTTCTGTTCTGGTGGAGAATCCGCCCGAGGTAGCGTCAACGCCGTAACCGCAGGTGATGGAGTCGCCGATAAATTCTATCTTCTTCTCCTTTGCAGCGGTGGGCTCTATCTTTTCGGAGTCAGTCTTTATCTCGTTGAGTCTCAGTGTACCGTTGGGGCACTCGGAGAGCTTCATAAGGCGGATCGTGTGAGTTCCGCTCTTGTCGAAGGTCACCTTGTAGTCTCTCGGGGTGATGAGAGTGGTGGTGTCCCTGTAGAGCTTGCCGTCTGCATAGATGGCAATACGTGCGGTAGAACTGTCGCTGGCAGCCGCAGAGTCTGCTGAGATGTTCAGTACGGCGGTGGTGCCGGTAAAGTCAAACTCAACGCCTGTGTTGGTAAGACCGAACCAGAGTGCGCCTGCATTTTCCATGTACTTTGCTCTGCCGAGTATCTTTACATTTTCGCTTGTGGCCTCAAAGGAATTGAGAGCCGCGGTGTCATCTGCAAAAGAAACGAAGCTCATGCAGCTGAGCGCAATCGCAGCGGCGCTGAGGCCTGCGATCAGTTTTCTTTCTGCTTTCATGGTTTTTCCCTCCAAATTAATGTGTTGTTTTCCTGCTATATCGCGATTGCTCGCTTTATACTATGATATTAACATAATCTAGCAGAAATTGCAAATATATAAAAATGCATGGGTGATATATAGAAAATCATATATCAGCCAAAAAATAAACCGGCTCCGCAAAAAAACGAAGTCGGTTATAAATTATCTGATTTCTTTTGCACGTCCTACGCCAAATTTCAACACCAGAAGCATCAGACTGAAGAATGCTGCCGCCGCGGGAAGCACGAAAATCGCCGTGCCGTAGCCCTTGTATTCCACAAGCCTGCCGAAGAATGCGTTGAAGAAGATGTCGAAGAAAGTCGCGATGCTGAGAATAAGACCCGTAGCAGAGCCTGCGACAGATGTGTCGAAAAACTGTCCGATGAGCATTACCAGCAGCGGGTAGAGGATAGAATAGGCGAGTCCTGCCGACGCTACAAGGATAAGTCCGCTTTTGCCCATCGCAAAGCCCACGATGTAAAGCACCGCACCCGCGCCCGACCATATAATAAGGCAGCGGAAAATGCCGATGCGGTCGATGAACGGCGCAAAGATAAGTCTGCCGACCGTCAGGCTGCCGTAGAACATCGAAAGGTAGATGGCAGAGCTTGCTACCGTCATGCCCAGATGTTCGCTGCCGTAGGATGTCAGCCAGTTCTGCAGACCGTGCTCGGCGATAAAATATCCGCCGCAGCAGCATATGAGCAGAAGTGACGCGGGGTCGCGTAGTATCCTGCCGATGCTGATCTTTTCGCCGGTGGGCTTGGGATCGGGGAGGTCGAGGGTCATCAGCAGAATGAAGGATATCACAGCCAGCCCGAAGAGTATCGCGTTAGCGACGTGCCATGCGGCGAGCCTGTCGGCAAATCGTCCGCCGATGTTCTGTGAAGCGGTTATGCCGATGCCCTGCAAAAAGTTGAACAGGCTCACAAACATCGCGGGTGAGGCAAACACCAGCGGCGTGACAATGTTCATTGAGGTCGATATCATCGTCGGGCCGCCAAGCGAACACATGATCCCGAAAAGCAGCAGGTAGTAGTTCTCGGTGAAGATGTATGAGCAGAGCGCCGCCGACCAGAGTATCAGCACCCCGCCGATAAACTTCTTCCTCGGGAGTCTGTCGGAAAGCCGTCCGCCGACCGAAAGGAACAGCAGGTTGCCGATGTAGCTGACCATGATTATCCTGGCCGCCTGCGGTTCTGTCAGCGAAAAGGAGCTCCTGAACTGCGGCAGAAATACACCTCTGAGCGAGTCGGAAGCTGCCGTGATCAGCATCACCAGCGAGCAGAAGATCCCCGCTCTCAGTTTCATTTGTTTTGACATCAAAAGATCACATTCCTTGTTAAGATAATGACAATATACATAAGACCTATGTATTATAGCACATCAATTGTTATCCATTCAATATATATATTGTGAAATTTCTTTCTTAATATTTTAATATCGACATCCTGCCTGTCCGATATCGCCCTGTTTATTAAAAAATTTGCAGAGAGCCAATATCTTCGACACAGTTATACAAATTCTGACTATCTGGTGTGATATAATAAGATCATAGAAAGGTCGCAAAGACCGAATGGAGGAATTAATATGGCAAATATCAGAGAAATAGAAGAGATGTACCGCGCAGGCAGATACGATCTCGAGACTATCGCGTCGGTGTACAAGACAGGAGCTTCGGCGCTGGAAAGCGGCAGCACACATATGGGCGAGAATGATGCGTGGTTCATCGCGAACTGCGGTTACGCTCTTGACCTGTATTATTTCAAGGCGTTCCTTGCTGCCGATGAGAAGATGACGGGGATCCAGGAGATACTCGCCTGCGCCTCGCTTGCGGCGTACAGGGACATAGTCGATCCCGCAAAGCAGTGCATAGATCCGGTGCTCCTCACCAAAAAGCTTGCCGCCGCGCTGTTTTTCAACATCTACAACACCATGTACGACAAGGGCAGCCTCTGCGGATTCTACGTCGATGACCAGCACACTCAGGTCAACATGACCGCATCAGGCGAGGAAGCCTACGCTGTGGACACCACCGTCCTCGCGAGGAACATCATCAACGAGGCGCTGATCGTAAATGAAGATAGCGACTCGGCAGTCTGCTTCGACATGGATAAAGTCAATCTCCTTATCCTGCGCGAGCTTGAGCGCAAAAGGGCAGTAGACGCAGGCGCATACAGTTTTGCAAGGGGTGCCGCCTGAAATTTAGCTTGACATATCTGTCGTATAGTGGTAGAATATCTATGTAGTTCAAAAGAACTTCCTTTTTGCAGATAATGCAGACAGAGGCTGTATTCCACGCTCGGCAAACAGGAAGAACAGATATGGAGACCGACCGAATGAGATACAAAAGAATAATAGCACTGCTCGGTGCCGCGATGGTTATACTCTCGGGCTGCGGCAGGGCGATAGAGAGTAACAGCGCCGCTTTTTCAAAGATCGAAGCTCAGACAACTGTCTCGACCATTGAAAGTACAGCTGAGGAAAGCTCTGCCGAAGACGCTCCTCAGACGACAGCTGAAACAGAGGAGACTTCCGCGGCGACAGAAGAAACTGCTGCCGAAACAGAGAAAACGGAAAAAGCCGCCGAAAGCAAACCTTCCGACGACTCCTCGTCACAGACAGATAAAGATGATAAGAAAGATAAGACCGAAACCGCCGATGATCTTTCGGTGCCTTATTCAAAAGCTTACGCTCTTTGCCGCGCCGACGACGGAATGCTCATCGCCCAGAGCGGGCTGTATGATAAGATCTCCCTTGCAAGCATAACAAAGCTTCTGTCCGCGTCTGTCATGCTTCAGTATTACTCGCCCGATGATGAAGTGACGGTGGGAGATGAGGTGTACCTCGCCAAGCCCGATTCTACCCTCAGCTATATCTCCCCGGGATTGAAGCTTAAGGTCAGCGAGCTTATCGCAGCAATGCTGCTGCCGTCGGGCAACGACGCTGCCTATACAGTCGCCGTAAACACCGCCAGAGCCGCTGCCGGGGATCCCGATATGAACGATCAGGATGCGGTAGAATACTTCTGCGGACTGATGAACGGCTTCGCGGCAGAGCTTGATATGGGCGGCAGCCATTTTGCCAATCCCGAGGGCTGGGACGATGCCGGGCATTATACGACTCTCGGCGATCTGCTCAAGCTTGCGAAATACGTCCTGAACCAGCCCGAGCTCAGAAAGATCACCGGGATGTATCAGAAAAGCGTCACGACACCCGATGATATCGTCTACACCTGGACGAACACAAATCTCTTCCTCGACCCGAACAGTCCCTACTACCGAAAGGATTGCATAGGCTTAAAGACGGGTACCACAAATTCCGCGGGCTGCTGTATCGTCACCGCTTTTGAAATAAACGGAGCGACATACATCTGCGCGGTCATGGGGTGCAATGAAAATTATGACAGATATGATCTCGTTCAGAAGATACTGAACAAGTATATTCAGTAGGTGGCGGGATCAAATATATCCGCATTGAGAAGTACAGTTCTGACAGGCTGTACTTCTTTTGAATTTATCGGATCTTTCGTCGCTGCTGCGGTCACGTACCTCTCGTGGATCTCTGCCGCGATATGCTCCCGAAGCTTCAGAGTATCGATATTTCTCATACCGCCGGACAAACCAGTCCCCACCATTTTCAGATAGGCTTCCTTCATGCACCAGAT
>CAMVIL010000127.1 GCA_947167535.1 uncultured Ruminococcus sp.
CGGGGTGATGATATCCCCCGCCGCCTGTACCCGTATCGTGACACAAAAACAGCAGCCGTATCCATAGGCTGCCATTAGTGTACTGCCCGCTCTGCGCCGTGCAAAGCGGCTCCCCTGCCGCCCGATATGCTATATAGGCACAAAGAAACCAGCATAAAACAGAGATCCCGAAGCCGACCTCAGTAGTCAGCCTCGGGATCTTTTTAATGTAGGTAAGTTAGTTTTACGGAAGCTTGTTGTAAACCTGACCGTACTTCATGTCAACGCCCTTAGCCTTGAACATTTCGCCTACGGAAACGATCTGATATCCGCGGGATGTAAGATACGGAACAAGATACTCAACGGCTTCTGCGGTCTTGCTGTAATTTTCGTGCATCAGGAGCACCTGACCGTTGAGAGAACCGTTGTTGGCAGCCTGTGTGAACTTGTCGATGATCTGCTGTGCAGTTGTGGAGGATACCCAGTCGCTGGAATCTATTCCGCAGTTGACGAGGGCACATCCGCAGTTCTGCTGAACGGTAGTGTTCACTCCGAGATAGGGAGGACGTACAAGGAAATCTTCCTGACCGGTAAGCTCTTTGAGCTTGTTGGCGCATTGGCCGATCTCCTGCTTGATGCCGTTGCCGTCCAGCTCAGTCATGTTGGTGTGAGTCCAGGTGTGGTTCGCGATCTCGAAGCCCAGCTCCTTTGCGCGGAGTATCTCGGACTCGTTGCCGGCTATGCGCTGACCCCAGTAGAAGAAGGTCGCATGACCGCCGCCCTTGGAAAGCGCATTGTGTATGCGGGTAACATTGTAAGCGTCCGAACCGCCGATAGGACCGTCATCGAATGCGAAAGCCACCATAGGCTTGCTCGGGTCGATCCAGGAAACGTCCGCCAGATTGTAGTAGTAGCCTTCCTTGCGCTCAGGCTTCTCTTCGGGGATCTCCACCGTGGGAGACTTGGGCATTACAGCCTTTCCTGCGAGCACGTTTTTGAGAACCTCCAGATCGGAATTGTCGATCTTGTTGTCGCTGTTCAGATCGGCGTTCTCGGTCCTGATGGCTGTACTGCTGTTCTGCAGATACTTCTTCAGAGCGACCATGTCGGAGATGTTCACTTCACCGTCGTAGTTTACGTCGCCGAGCTTTATGTCGCTTACCTTTTCGGTGGGAGCGATGCTTGTGCCCTTTGCAGCGATCACTGCATCGTCGATGAAGAAATCATTGGAAGTGCTGTCCGCCTCAACATAGAGGATCAGATCGGTGGCACCGGAGGGAATGGTGAAGCTCGGGTTTGCCAGCTGTACCCACTCGCCCTTTGCTGCCGTTGCAGAAGCGATATTTGCGTAGTTTGCAGTGCCGTCCAGATTATACTGGAGAGTCAGCTTCATGTTGTCGGTAGCGGCAACGTTCTGCATTGCCATAACGCTGAAGCTGTAAGCATTGCCGGGAACGTACTTGCTTGTGGAAAGCTCGGTAGCAGCACCGTTCCAGCTGCTGGTTCTGCCTGTTACAGCCAGTCCCTTTCCGGAAACACCCGTCGAGGAAGAAGCGACATTGACTCCGCTGCCGCGGCCTGTCCAACTGCCCACGCCGTTCTCGAAGCTTTCCTTCATCAGGTAATCGCCCGACGGTTGAGGATCAGGATCGGTCGTAGTCGAAGAACCGCCGACAGTCACCACATTCTTGGTGATGCTTGCCTTGCCGGAGCTCTGCCAGCCCTCAACGTTGAGAGCCACCTCGTAAAGCTTGCCGATCTCCATGCCTGCGTCTTCCCAGGCCTTGAAGTGCTCGGATACCGTGATGG
Source organism: uncultured Ruminococcus sp. (assembly GCA_947167535.1). Classification (GTDB taxonomy): domain Bacteria; phylum Bacillota; class Clostridia; order Oscillospirales; family Ruminococcaceae; genus YE71. Next base: position 1,789 of record CAMVIL010000127.1, read on the forward strand.
TGCCCGAAGTTCTCTTGGTCTTGCGGACGCTGAAATACTGCTTGAACTTGTCGTAGCTGCTCTTGATCGTGGGTCCCTCATGCCAAACCCAGAAAATATCATACTGAGCGCCGTCGATCGTGACGGTCTTTGCAGGGCACACGCTCGGGTCGGGACCGGGGCACCAGTTGATCCAGTCCTCGATGATGTAGTACTCTGCGAGAGGGTCGCTCATCCAGCCGTACACGCAGAGGCGGGAGTTACCGCCGCTGGAAGTCTGTCCTGTCTGCTGATAGGACGCTTTGTAATCCAGCTGGATCTTGCCGTAGGAAGTGGCTTTCTGCGTTTCGCCGAAATCCTTGCCGCGGCGTGCGAGGAAGTTGCCTCTGTCTACAGAGCAGTTCCACTCTGTGTCAAACGCGCCTTCGTCATTCAGCGTCATCGAGCCGCTGCCGCCCGTACTGTCGATCCACAGCTCATAGCTGTACCCCTGATATCCGGGGGGATTCTTTTTCTGACCACCGCTACTGAGTACCAGAACCTCACCCGCACTCGCATTCAGCGAGAGCATTGTAGTACTCATTACAGCCGCTGTGATCAGACTGAGAAGTCTCTGTTTTCTTCTCATGGGTATTCACCTTCTTTCAAATTATATTATAACGTATTTTTCTTCTATTTTCAACACTTTTTACCACAAAATGTTGAAAACGTTTTCTTAATTGATATAAACAGGTCCATCTTCGTGAACAGACCGTATCATGCGCCATGCAATAAAAATTTGACACATTTGCGTAACTGGTGCGAAATTCTGCATTTACATTTAATTCAAATAACACCCAAAACGAGGAAGCGTCCCAAAAACAAAAAACGCAGACCCTTGAAAACTAAGGATCTGCGTTATATTAATCGTTTAAATTCTCCAACCTGAGCAAAGCGATCTTCCTCTCCAGCCCGCCCGCATAGCCGGTCAGGCTGCCGTCCGCACCGACCACTCTGTGGCACGGAATGATAATGGACACAGGATTATGCCCCACAGCACCGCCCACAGCCTGCGCGGACATACGCTCCACGCCCCGCCGCTTTGCGATGACCCCCGCGATCTCGCCGTAGGTCATAGTCTGACCGTAAGGTATCGTGAGCAGAATGTCATACACCGCCTTGCGAAACGGCGTGGTGTTCAGGCTTATAGGCGGAGTGAAGTCGGGAGCCTTCCCGCTGAAATAATTATCCAGCCAGCTGCAGGTCTGCGCAAATATCGGAAGTTCCGCCGAGGTGCTTTCAGTGAGAAGCTCATGCGGGAAGAATTTCTGACCGTCGAACCACAGTCCGGTGAGGGATCTGCCGTCGCTGGAGATGGTGATTTTGCCCAGCGGGGAGAAGTAGGTATGTGTGTACATATTTGGCAGCCCCTTTCATTATAATATAAGCCCGGAAAAAGTCAACACCGCACACTCCTTTGGCGGCACGAAGAGCTGCCATGTGCCGGAATCGCATTAATACATATCGGTCGACTTATATTATACCACAGAATGAGCGGGGTTTCAATCCCATCTATCACGGCAAGGCTGAAGCGCCGAGCAGCCGTAAAATCTGTTGCCGGCGTTTTTGCTCTTCTTCGCCTGCCTGAGCACCAGTGTGCTGCCGCAGCGTGGGCATATCAGCTCCTCCGTCTGTGCGGGCGCGGGAGCCGGCTTTTCTATGACCGAAGCCGCCGCGAGTATCTCGTCTACGCTTCTTAAGGCACTTGAACAGCAAGGGTTTGTTAGTGAGGGGAAGAACATGACCTGCACCAAGCAGTGGGTGGAACATGAAAAGGAACAGCTCGCTGAGGTCATGAAAGGCTATGGTATCGAATGGGAGAAGCTCGGCACACATGAACAGCACCTTGACGTCCTCGACTATAAAAAGAAGATGAGGGCGCGTGAGGTCGCTGTCTTGGAGAGCGAAGTTGCTGGGGTTCAGCGACAGTTGGAGTCTCGTCAGATGATCTTGAATGATGCTGATAATGCTATTGATAGACTTGATAAGGAATTTGCGAGGAAGTCGGAAGCCGTCGAACAGCTTGATTCGGATATCAAGAGCAAGTCTGCCGAGTTGGAGAACACCACCGAACTGCTTGCCGTCAATCAGCAGTTGTTGCTCGTGACCACAGAAAAAGTCGCGCAAATCAACGACCTTGACAGCATTAACGTTAAACGCTCCATGCTCGGGGATAAGGTCACACTTTCTGAAATGGACTACAACAGCATAGTCGAACTCGCAAAGAAAGAGTTGGCTGCCGAGCATGATTCGGCTGAAAAAGATGACGAGATATACCGACTGAACGAGATACTGCAAGCGCTGAATAAAGAAAAAGCCTTATGGACGGACGAGAGGTCGGGACTTCATAAGACGATAGATAGGCTAAAGGCGCAGGTGCGGGGGCTGACAGATCAGCTTTCTGCGCTCAAGACGAAATACGATAGGGTCATGCAGTTTATTGATAGTCTCGGGTTGAAAGAAAAGCTCGACAACTTCCTGCACCTCATCAAAAACAGAAAGAAAACCCGATAGAACAAAGGCAGACCCCATCAATACACAGAAATTTAACGCAATCACTGTATTGCTTTACCACGCGAAACATGGTATAATGGAAGTGTAGAGATGCCGGGGTCTGATTGAAGGAGGAATCAGACATGGCAAATATCAGAAAAAGAGGAAATACATATCAGATCAGAGTCGGCTGCGGATACAACGCTAAGGGTGAGCAGATCTCGCGCTCGATGACGTGGCGCCCGCCCGTGGGCATGACCGAAAAGCAGGCGGAGAAAGAAGTTCAAAAGCAGGCAATACTGTTCGAGGAAAAGTGCTTACATGGTCAGGCGACCGCCAACGTCAAGTTCGAGGAGTTCGCCGAACAGTGGTTCAAGGAATACGCCGAGCTCAATCTCCGCAGTACCTCGCTCGAAAGAATGAACAATCTCAAAATCCGCGTTTACCCCGCTATCGGACACATGAGGCTCGACAAGATAACCGCAAGGCAGATTCAGCAGTTCATAAACGATCTTGCGAAGAATGGTAAGAACCTTCGCAGTGGGAAACCGCTTTCGCGCAAGACGGTCGTTCATCATCTGAGCTTTATCAGCGACGTGTTCAGTTACGCGGTCAAGATGGATATGCTCTCGGAGAACCCCTGCGCGAAGGTCAGCGTGCCGAAGGGCGAGAAAAAGGAGAAGGAGATCTACACGCTCGAAGAGGTCGAGCAGCTTTTCGTTCTCTTGGAAAAGGCTCCGATCAAGTACCGCACTTTCTTCACGCTTGCGATTTACAGTGGTTTTCGTCG
>CAMVIL010000128.1 GCA_947167535.1 uncultured Ruminococcus sp.
GGTACATGAGGCTTATCTCCGCCTCACCCTTTGTGATGAGTTTGCCGCTCATTATCTTGCTGTCGCCGAGGGTGACAGCCGTTCCGCACCTCAGCACGCTGCCGAAGGCAGGCTTCCCTGCCGCAAGCTCAAGCTCCTCGATGACGGTTATCCGCTTTGCCGCGACGAGGCGAGCCGTCGGATAGACCGCCTGCTCCTTTCTGAGCTGGATACCGCCGCCGCGTGCGCTGCTCACCAGCGGACGTTTATCCTCGGCGTCAACGCACACCCTGCACACAACGCTCGCGCGGACGTCCACCCTGCGCTTGTCAGCGGCGCGGCAATTGACATTCTGGACGTAGGGAGTGACCGTGACGGAGGGTTCCTCGGCGTCGGCGGGCAGGTCAGCGGACCTTGTGTACTCGCAGGTATGCTCGATGCAGGCGATACCGCCCGAAGCGCTGCGGTACATCACGCGCATAGTAACGCTCAGCTCAAAGCTCAGACGGCTGCCGTTTATCGACGTCGAGATGACGCCGGGTATCACGAAGCATTTGAGCACCCTGAAAATGTCGGGGCAGTAATCGGGCAGGATAAAGTCATGCTCGACCGCCTGTGTTATCTCTGTATCCAGCACGCGTTTGCTGCACACCGCCGTTTCCTTATTTATACGATGATCCATGTTGCTACCTCCTATATTCGGTTTAGGCTTCTCTAAAATCTATGCCTGTACGGACGGGAATATTCCTGTGAGGGCAAAAAAGCCGAAACGGCATGACCGCTTCGGCTCTTATCTATATAAAATCCGAATACTGCGGGTCGGCAACGTAGGTGTCGGGGAGCTCGCCGACTATCACCGTCTCGGAGATTATGTATTCGTCGCTGACCTTGATGTCGGTAGAGTGGGCGGGCAGGATCGCCGAGAGCTCGGCGTTGACGGTGAGCCTCAGGCTGTACCGCGTCTGGTTGAGCCCCGTCGAGACGAAGCTGTTTTTCAGCTCGATATCCACAGCTCCGATCTGGTGCAGGCGAATGCCTACGTCAGGGCCTCTGCCCGAAAGTGCGGTGATGCCCGTCAGCGTGCCCAGCGGCACCTCCATTTTATTGTCCCCCACCTTCGAGAGAGAATCGTTGATCTGCGTCTTGAGATCGTTCTCCAGCTTATTGATCTTAGCGGGATCGGCGTCCAGCATGATTATCCTTCCGTTCTCGCCGCGCACTATGTTCAGGTACTCCCCCTGCTCGCCGGCAAGGCAGTCGTCGATGGCTCTGCCGATGGCGGCAGTGGCGGTCTGTCTGCCCTTGTATTCGCAGATCTCGGTCATGTGCCGCACCATCTGTTTGTAGACCTGCGCTGCGAATATCCCGCCCGCTATCGCCGCCGCCAGAAGCAGGCTGGCAAAACGATGTCCTCTGCTCACCCTAGCTCTCACTACCCTCACCCCTCTAACAGTATAAGCGGGCAGGCCGGACACAGCGAACCTGTCCATTCTTTCGGACAGAAACAAGACCTCTCCGCTTTTAAACGGAGAGGTAATGATCGTTGTGATGTTATGCGTTATCGGTGGGTGCCGGTGCATCGGGAGTGATATCGGCGGGCGGGTTGATACCCTGACCGATGGCCTTGCCGGTGATAAAGCTGTTTATCATCGAGCGCAGGTCTACGCCGATGCCCTCTAGCATACCCGAAGAGATCTGGTTTGTGGACTTGGTAACGTCCTCGATCATCTTCGCGGTGTTGCCCTCGCCATACATTGTGATGTTGCCAACGCTCGCCAGCGGCTCGGCAACAGCCTTTGCGATCTCGGGGAGAACCTCGAAGTACATCTGGAGTACCGCAGCCTCCTGCATCTTCTGCATAGCCTCAGCCTTGCGGTCGAGACCCTCGGCCTCAGCGAGGAGCTTAGCGCGGATAGCGTTAGCCTCTGCCTCACCGACGGCGCGGATACCCTCAGCCTCCTGAAGCTTCGCGAACTTCAGAGCCTCAGCCTTAGCCTTCTGAGCCTCGGCTTCACGCTGCTGTTCGTAGAGCTCGGCCTCAGCCTGCTTCGAGCGCTGGAAGAGTGCCGCCTGAGCCTCCTGCTCCTTGCGGTATCTGTCGGCGTCTGCCTTCTTCTTTACCTCAGCGTTAAGAGCCTGCTCCTGAACCTCTGCCTGCTTTGCGTGCAGCATAACGCTCTGCTCGGTCTTAGCGATATCAGCCATAGAGCTGGTGACCTCGATGGTCTTTCTCTGCTCCTGCTCCTGAATTTTGTAAGCGGCGTCCGCCTCAGCCTTCTTGACGTCGGCAGCCTTTTTCAGCTCTGCCTGTCTGATAGCCAGGTCGTTGTTCTTCTGAGCGATCTCGGTCTCAGCCTGAACTCTTGCGTCGTTGGAGTCCTTCTTAGCCTTAGCCTGAGCGATCTGGATATCACGCTCTGCCTCAGCCTTGGTGATAGCAGCAACCTTCTGGATCTTGGTGGTATTGTCGATACCGAGGTTTTCGATCAGACCCTGCTCATCTGTGAGGTTCTGAACGTTGAAGGAAACGATCTCAAGACCCATAGCTGCCAGGTCAGGGCTTGCGTTCTCCTGAACCTTCTCGGCGAACTTCTTACGGTCGTTGACCATATCCTGAAGACCCATCTGACCTACGATCTCACGAACGTTACCCTCGAGAACTTCGCGGGCAACTCCGCATATGTAAGCGGTGTTCTGGTTAAGGAAGTTCTGAGCCGCGAGAGCGATCATCTGTTCCTTATCGGAGATCTTGATATTTACTACCGAGTCTACTTTAATATTGATATAGTCGGCGGTAGGAACGCTGGTAGCGGTCTTTACGTCGACAGAGATAAGCTTGAGTGAGAGCTTATCAAGTCTCTCGAGGAAGGGGATCTTGATGCCCGCCTTACCTATCAGGACTTTCTTTCTTAGACCGGAGATAATGTACGCTTCATCGGGCGGAGCTTTACAATAGCCCGACACTACGATACAAATCAGAATAATCACGCCAAGCGCAATGCCAAACTCTCCGAGGTGATCAAATACAAACTGCATAAAACGTACCTCCTTACTGTACGATGTCGAACCTGCGGTGTTTTCCGCATGATTAGAGTATATCATAATTATCGAATAATGTCAATATTTTTTTATAACGCCTGACAGGTTCGTATGAACCGATAAAGCCCCGCGAGGAACTTCCTGCGCGGGGCTTGTTGAGGTGTTATATCACACATTGTTTTTCTGCGGCTTGCCCATCATCTTCATAAACATCCTGACAGGTCTGCCAAACATCTCATAGGACAACAGATAGGATATCACAATACATATCAGCAGTGCCGCCCACCACCAGTGGTTCGGCAGCTTCCGCTGGAGGATATCCTCGAAGAATTCTGAAAATACTATATAGTATACAACCGACCGATGCCAGAAGTATACCTGCAGCGTCCGCGAGCCGTACTTTGTGAAGAAGGGCATCACCCTGGACGGCACCAGAGAGATGACCGCGATTATCATCACGGCGGAGATCAGCATCGCAAGTCCCCTGTGCCAGAACTCCGTGTTGGGAAGCTGTACCACCTTGTAGGGATTCTTGCCGGTGAACAGCCTGCGCAGATATCTTATCTCTTCGGTGCGCATGATGAATACGTACCACCAGAAGCATATCGCCGCTGTCGACGGTATCACGATGTACCAGCGCTTGCAGAACCGCTCCACCTTGTCGGGGGTAAGGCAGTAGCCCGCGTAGTAGAACGGCAGAAATACTACTATCCTCGACAGCGACAGCCACTCGTCCGTCTTGCCGTCGTAGCCTGCCATCAGCGACAGAAGTATAGCAAAGACCAGGAAGAACCTGCTGTCAAAGTCCCTGACGATGTAGGTGATGACGTAGTACGCCGCCAGCACGAAAAGGTACCAGTAGACGCCGTCGCCGCCAAGCAGGCTGAAATAGCCGCTGTTCTTGTCAGGGCAGAACATCATCTGGGAGAATCCCACCAGTATTTTCAGCAGGAGTCCCAGAACGACATAGACCTTCACGGGCTGCCAGTTGAGCTTGTCGGTGTGCTTTTTCGCAAACAGTCCCGACAGGAACAGGAATGCCGGCATATGGAAGGAATAGATGAACACGAACATTCCGTCGAAGAGCGGCTTCTTGTCGACGGCGCCGTGGGGCGTGGGCAGGTCGATGAGTTCGCCGATGAGATGACCCGTCACCACAAGGATTATCAGGAAAAACTTGACGTTGTCATAAAGATGTGCGCGGCCGTCGGTCTTGGTGCTGCCAAAGGCAAGCTTGCTGAGGATGGACTGTTCCTCTTTCATATGCCATCGCGCTCCTTATCGGTGTCTGTTATCAGCATGGCGTCGCCGAAGCTGAAGAAGCGGTAACGCTCGCTGACTGCGGTGCGGTAGACGTTCATCGTGTTCTCGTAGCCCATGAACGCCGACACCAGCATGATGAGGGTGCTCTCAGGCAGGTGGAAGTTGGTGATGAGTCCGTCCAGCACCTTGAACTCGAAGCCGGGGTAGATGAATATTTCCGTCCTGCCGTCGCAGGGGATGACCTCGCCGTACTTCTGCGCCGCCGATTCTAGGGTGCGGCAGGAAGTGGTGCCGACGGCTATGACTCTGCCGCCGTTTGCTTTGGTCTGCTTGATAAGCTCGGCGGTGCGCTCGGGTATCTCGTAGTGCTCCGAGTGCATCTTGTGGTCAAGGACTCTGTCTTCCTTGACGGGGCGGAAGGTGCCGAGTCCGACGTGAAGGGTCACGTAAGCTATGTTTACGCCGCGGCTCTCGATGTCGGCGAGCAGTTCCTTTGTAAAGTGGAGACCTGCCGTAGGTGCGGCGGCGGATCCTATCTCACGGGAGTAGACGGTCTGGTAACGCTCCTTGTCCTCAAGCTTTTCGGTGATGTAGGGCGGCAGCGGCATCTGACCTATCTCGTCGAGGACGGAGTAGATGCTGCTGCCCTCGTAGAAGAACTTAGCCACACGGTTGCCGTCGGGCTTGACCTCGGTTATCTCGGCAGTGAGCTTTCCGTCGCCGAAGACGAATCTCCTGCCCACCTTAGCCTTCTTACCGGGGCGGC
>CAMVIL010000129.1 GCA_947167535.1 uncultured Ruminococcus sp.
CAGAGTCTCGAGGACTGTGCCGCGCAGGCAGCAAGATTCAGAGTCGCCGCTGTCGTGGGGGGCTTGATGATCCTCTTCTTGTCATCATCAGCGGGAGCTACACCGAGTCCTGTCCAGGTCTCGTCGTGAGCCTTATGGTAAGCCATGCCCGAGTAGTCGCCGCTGTCTATCTGCATCTTCAGCATCCACTCCATCTCCCAGCGGGCTTCGTCCAGCAGGTCGGGGAAGCCGTTGCCGCTTTCGGGAATGACCATAGAGCCGTCAGCGAAAATGCGCTCGTTGCCGGTGTACACGAAGAACTCGTAGAGGTTCTGGAGCATCCAGAGGGAAAGTCCGCCGTTGACGGTATACTTGCCGTGGTCGCCCGCGTCGTACCAGCCGCCGGTCACGTCCACCGAACCGCTGGTGCCGCTGTAACCCCATGTCTGCTGTATCTCGGCATTATCCGAGGTGTGTCCCGCCGCACGCGCCAGCGAGGACTTGTCGCCGGAGCTTATATAATCTGCGGTTATCTCGATGCCGCTGCGGTTCTGATAGAAATAGTTGAGCGAATCGTACAGAAGTGCTGAGTAATCACTGACCTCATCGGCGGCGAACACCTTGAAGTCGCGGCTCACCGCGCCGTTGGAAGCTTCGATATGGAAGGTACCGCTCTTGTCAAGGTCGGAGAAATCTATGATGTGTACTGTATCCTCGGAGTCCTTGTCGTAGCCGAAGTATTTGCTCTTGCCCTCGTAAACGCTCTCATCGGTGCAGAGGAGGGTAGCCTTTTTCTCACGCGAAGCGAAGTAGCCAACCTGATTTGTCAGGATATCAGCGCGCTGCCACTTTTCGGGAGCCTGATAGTCGTTCTCGTCGCTTGACAGGTCGACCAGCGACATATTGTCGAAGGTTATCTCTGTGCCTGCGGGGAAGCAGCCGCCGGGAGTATACTGACCGTCGCCGCCCAGATGGAACGCCCACTCGGCGACATCTATCGTCTGATTGGCTGTAAAGGTCAGGTCAACCTTCTTGGTCTCGCCCGCGCCGATGGAGATGGGATCCCATGTACCGTCAAGGTCGTAGCCGTTGGACATATTGTGCCAAACTTCGACAGTACCCTCGAGGTTGCCTATCTTGGTATAATACTTGCCCGCATTTGAGGGTGTGATCTCATAGGACACCTGATACTGATGTCCCGAGACGATCTTGAGACCTCTGTGGCGGAACTGGCAGTCCCATCTGTCCTCGCCGCCGTTGGAAGCGCCGCCGGGGTTGACGATCTTGATCTTATACTTTCCGCCGTCGATGTCGAATTCCATCTTGCCCGTTGTCGATTCGCAGATATGCCAGGGCAGTCCGACGCCGTCATCGAAGTCGGTCTGACCGAGCTGCTGACCCGCGTAGACGCACATCGGTGCCACGCAGTTCAGAGCAACGACCGAAGCCGCCGCAGCCGAAGCCGCGCGTTTTATGAATCCTTTTACCATTTTACTCTACCTCCGTTTTCCTTCTCTGCCGTCCGCCCCATGCGGGCAGCGTGGGTAATCATAGCAATATGCTGTCGTTCTCTTAATGACAGCTTCGTTATTGATTATAGCACATTCCAAACGTCTTTTCAATCATACCAAATGAAAATAAGGGTTAATTTTAACCTTTTTTTTGGACGCGCATTCGCTCCGTACCCTCGCTCGCAAAGCTATACTTGCATTATGAGCCGCGGCACACGAAGGTGCGATACCCTCGGTTTGCGAACTCTGGCGTGGTCGTGGGGGATGCTTGCAAAAATGACTCCCGCAATAAGCGCGGCGCGTTTGCAGATCTCTGTTGTGCTGTACTCTCACAATAATCAAGCCCCAAGGCAATGCTTTGGGGCTTGGATACTATATAAGAATGTATCTATTACTTAATGGTAACGGTGAACGCTCTGCTGTTCAGATTGCTCAGATCCCACGTTCCGTTGACCTTAGCGGCTATTACCATCTTGTAGGACTTGCCGGGAGTCAGCTTGGGCGAGGTGAAGGTGGTGGTGGTGCCGGGAATGGTCTGGGTCTGTACCTTCCACTTGCCGGTGAGATATACCGCAACGCCGTAGTTCTGAGCGTCGGGTACCTTCGACCACTTTAACTTGAACTGGTGGAATTCCTCGTTATAGTCGATGGCGCTGACGGTAGGATAATTCGGCTTCGGAGCCTCCTTGGGAGTTGCGGTGATGTAGTTGGAGAAATCCATGTTCCAGTTGCCGTCGATCATAGCGAGTACAGCGATCTTGTACTCGGTATCGCCCTTGAGTCCGTTTACTACCTTGGTGGTGTCGGAGGTCTTGGCAACGATCTGCCACTTGTCGTCCATCATAACGCATACAGCGTATTTTTCTACTTCCTCGGAAGCTTCCCACTCAAGCTTTACGGCAGCTTCGCCCTCTTCATAAGTGAGTGCGGGGTTTCTTACAAAGCTGCTGGAATAGTATACGCTTGAAGCTGTCAGGCTGTCGTTGCCGCTGGTGATGCTGATGGCATCCCACTGTGTCTTGGTGCCGCCGTAGAATACGCTCTGGATATCGTTGCAATCCCAGAATACGCCGTTGCTTATGTATTTAACGGATGAGGGAATGCCGATGCTTCTGAGCTTGGAGCAGCCGCGGAATGCTTCGCTGTTTATCTCCTTGATGCCTTCGGGAATGTCTATCGCGGTAAGGCTTTCGCAGTTCTGGAAGGTGTACTGCGAGATGTAAGTGAGCGCAGAGGGGATGTTTATTTCTGCAAGCTTTGAGCAGCCGTAGAAGGCTCTTGAGCCGAGGACAGCAACTTGGTCAGGAAGGACAACGCTTTCAAGGCTGGAGCAGTTGTTGAAAGCACTGTCGTCGATATTGATAACGCTTTCGGGAATGACGATGTCGGAAAGACTCGTGCAGCCATCAAATGCTCCGGTTGCGATGATGTACGCACCGTCGGGGATAGCAGCGGATACAAGGCTCGAGCAGCCCTGGAATGCATAGTAGTTTATAACCCTGACATTCTCGGGGATATTGATCTTCTCGAGAGATGTGCAGTTTGCAAAGCACGAATCGCCAAGAGCGGAAAGGGTATCGGGAAGAACTATCTCTTTGATCAGAGAGCAGTTCTCAAGAGCGTTGGCACTGATAGTGGTCACGGTCTCGGGGATATTGATGCTCTCCTTAGCCATAGGGCAGAGAATAAGCATGGTGGCTTTTTTATCATAAAGAACGCCGTCATCGGAGCTGTATTTTTCATTGTCGGCATCGACGGTAATGCTTGCAAGACTCTCACACTTGGAGAAGGTCTTGGTATAGATCGAAGTCACAGAGGCGGGGATAGCGATGCTGGTGAGAGATTTGCAGCCTTCAAATGCGAGATCGCCGATGGTGGTGATGCTGTCGGGGATGGTGACGCTTGTGATATCGGTGCAGTTTGAAAAAGCGCGGCGTGCAATAGCGGTAACGCTTACGCCGTCGATCTCAGCGGGGATAACTACCTCGGTGTCGCTGCCTGTATACTTGGATATCCTGAGTGTGCCGTCAGAAAGTGTCGACACGGTGAAATCGCTTTCGGTATCAGCAGCAGCAGCCAGAGCGGGGACGTTGAAGATTCCCTCTGCCGATGCAGCAGCAGGCAGACTGCTTGCTGCACAGAGAACTGCGAGAACGCCTGCAAGCGTGTTTTTCATGATGTTTTGTTTCATATTTTTTCCTCCTTGATAAAAAAACACTATAAATACTGATCTATTTGCTTGCGCTTATTATAGCACACTTTTTTTCAAAATTCAAGAAAAACGGGCTAGGTTTTATACTTTTTGGTTCTTTTGCAAGATTATGTACATAATGTAAACTGCTGTTTTATACATTTTAATAGAACACAGCCTCAAAATCAGACATGACGCAGACTTGCGGAAAGCTTCCGTGGAGTGATAAAAAACGATGTGAAAATAATGTGATAAAAAAATGATGCTTATTTGTTGAAATCCCTTGACAATAGAGTATATATGTGTTATAATGGTTTTGATTTGTAGATTCGATCACAAATTTGACAGAGATGGAACATTTCAAGAAGCAACAAATCGAAAAAACAGGAGGAAAAAATCATGAAAAAAGCGAAGTATATCGCAGCTTCAGTGCTGGCATTCGCACTGGCTGTAAATGGTGCACTTCCCGCAGCAGGTGGATTCTTCAATGACACCGCTGTCGTTGCAAGCGCAGACGAAGAGGTAAAGCCTACTATCGGCGCACGTTCTGCTACCGATGATAAGGGAAATGTATACCTCGGCGGTAATTACATCGAGGTAGGTATCGCAAAGATCGGTTCTTTCGGAACTACCGAGGACGCTCCCGCGGGTTTCCACCCCAAGAGTGGTAAAAGACTTGGTCTTGTATGTGACAAGGACGGATTTGATGTAGGCAACCCTCCTACAACAGGCGACTTCTTTATCCCCGGCACTCCCGAAGAGCGTTTCCTGCTCGCTTATAAGAGAGGCGAGGAGATGTACAACAACTCTAACTGCGCGCTGACTACAAGCTATGGTTGGGACGATCCTGTTCAGCCCATCGAGACTGTTGACGAGTCCGATGTTGCAGCCGGAAAGCTGAGAGCTGTAACCACCGGTATCACCAATGATAACATAAAGGTCGAGCAGGTGGTTGAATTCACTACCGACGACAAGTATTTCAATATTACAGTAACCGTTACCAACCTCAGCGAGGAGAGCATCGATTCTGTAAGATATGTACGTGCTATCGACCCTGATCAGGACGTTGATACTCAGTACACCCACAAGACCTACAAGAAGGTCATCTGCAATCCTAATGAGCACGTTCCCTACACAAAGGATCAGTGTGCATTTGTTGTGGCAAGAGGCGAGAAAACTCTTGACGGCTTCTTCTTCTTCTCCTTTGATCCCCATGCAAGAGCTTCGACAGGTAAATGGGTCACCAGGAGTGCTTATGAGTACGAGTATCTGTGGGAGAACAATGACGATCTGCCTACCACGATAGACGAGACCGCTATGGATCTTACT